>JADKDV010000008.1 GCA_016718315.1 Candidatus Obscuribacter sp.
CAACCAAATCGCTCCATCGCAAAGCTTCTGTGCAAAAACAATTGCGCCAGTGTAAAAATCGAATGTTTTCTTGTTTCCAATTTGTTCTCCAGATTAAAGTTGGCCATCCCTGGCAAAAAGCGGCATCCTGCCTCAAACACAGCTCACGCAGTCAATCAGTCAAATAGACGAGTGAAGAGTGACCACAGTCGCGCCAAATAAGCCAAAGCCATTTGGAATAGGCTGGGACATTGCTCACAACCGCTCGGCTCAATGTGCTTGTTGCACTGACACTTGAGCGGATAGTCAATCTTGTGTGAGCTGACAACCAGCCTCGGTCCTTGCTTAAATGATGCCCAGGCTCTAGCGGTTTGCTGAGTAGTACCACAGGCCTCTTTAATAACCCGCACCAGACAAGTCTTATTACGACCGACCAGACCCCAGGCAGTGCTAGCGATACAGGCATTGATTAGCACGCCCACCACCCTAAAATGCTCCTGTGGATAGCTATGGGTCGCACATGCTGCAAGCGCCTCAGCCGAACCATCATCACCTTCTTTTATCACTCTGGCAAAGCGCTGATACTTGCCTTCCAGTAGTGACAGTATCGGTCTTACCGTTGCACCATAGGTCTGAGGCTTAACCTCTACCAGCACAATAGCCCAGTTGCGAGCAATTGCTAGCTTTACCTGGGCTACCACTGACGGTATCAACTGGCTATCTTTGCAGCGCGCCAAAAAGGGCGGCTGCATGTCGACGATAACCAGTGTAACCGCTCCCTTTTGACGCTCGCTTGGATGCAGACTGTGAGCCAGCAGCCGCGTTACAGCTTGCCCGTTCAAAGTCTCGGTGGCCATTGCCGCTACTCGGTAACAGGATAGATATTGGTGCGTGACTGAGCGTGCTCTTTTAGCAATGCGCAAGGCTCAAAGTTAGCACGCCACTCCTGACCGGGCTGACTGGCACCGATAGCGATATCACTGGACAGGTCGGCAAAAGTTTTGACACCGATCTGGTCGATATAACGCAATGGTCCACCCAGAGCTGGCGTAAAGCCGGTGCAAGTAACAAAAGCCAGGTCGATGATAAAGGGTTCAGCCGCGACACCTGCTTGCAAAACGCGCAGAGCCTCGTTTTGCATAGCGCCAACAATAAGCTCTTGCAAAGCCTGGTCAGCCATTTTTGCCGGTGTTTTACCAGCAGCGCTGAGCCCTGCTTCCAGACTTGTAGTCACCAGAGTATACGCAACGCTCAAGTTAGGCTTGCGGGTTTTAGCATCTTTGACTACTTTACCGTCCTTCCACTGATAAATGCCCTCGCCAGATTTGCGACCAAGATGGCCTTGACCCACCAACAAGCCAACTAGATCCAGTGACGGCACTTTCAGTCTGGCTCCATGCGCTTCGCCCAGTGTTTTAGCAACGCTGCTCACCACATCAAGACCGACATAGTCCATCAATGTGCATGGACCCATAGGCATGCCAAAGTTAAGCATGGCTTTGTCGATAGCAAGTGGCGATACACCCATAGCCATGAGGTTAGCTGCCATCGACAAGGAAGCACCCAAAATAGCGTTGACGATAAAGCCGGGATAGTTTGTGCAGGGTATCGGCAACTTACCCAGAGCATTGACGATAGCAATGGCAGTAGAGACAGTCTCCGCACTGGTACTGTCAATTGCAGGGATTTCGACTGCACCCATTTGCGATACAGGATTGAAGAAGTGCATACCGCAGAAGTTAGCTGGATTAGCCACGTGCGCCGCCAGATGCTCAAGATTGAGAGCCGACGTATTGGAGTAAATAAAATACGGCGTTGCTACTACACGAGTGGCCATGACAGCATCGATTTGAGCATAGGTACTAAACTTGATTGCTTCGACCTCTGGCACTGCCTCGACAATGGCCTGACAGTTGATGATGGCATCATAGCTTACCGAAGTTTTCAACTTACGTAGTTTGCTTTCGCCTTCGCTCACTGTGTACTTGCCAGAGCGCACACGGGCAGCCATCAGCTTGCCAATTTCAGCTCCGGCTTTTTCCAAAAATTCCTCTTTGATATCAACCAGCACCACACTGTTAATAGCATCGGCACAAAGCGCTTCAAAAGCGATCTCACGCCCCATAACACCAGAACCAATCACTGCCAGATCGGTAACATTGTAAGCAGGACTTGTACTAGAGAGCTTTTTGGCACGGCTGCTATTCAATCGCAGCGCCACCAGATTAGCTGATTGACTGCTAGTCACTCTCTCGCTAAATACCGCTGACTCATACTCCAGAGCTTCCTGCATGGGCATAGTCAGCGTCCTGATGGCAACAGTTGCCGCAGCCACAGGCGCCATGTAAACACCTGCCTGCTTTTTGACCTGTGCCAGGACCTGCTTAGCTGGCGCACCTTGTGCCTGTTTTGCCACAAAGCCTTTCCAACCAACCGGACTATAGCCTTTGTTGACGTTTAAGAGTTGGGCGACAGCGCGCTCAGCAACACCACCTTGAGGTTTACTGACAGCAGCACGCAATACTCTGGCTCCCAATAAGATTGCAATAGCCCGGTCCAAACTGCCTTCCAGAGGTACTATCTCATCGACCAATCCGATTTTCCAGGCTTCGGCAGCAGTGACATCAGAGCCACTAGCAATCATTGTCACAGCCTTGACTGTATCAATCAAGCGAGGCAACAGCACTGAGCCACCAAAGCCCGGGATGATGCCCAATTTGACTTCAGGCAAGCCCATAACCACCGCACCATCAGCAATAGCAATGCGGAATGTGCACCATAAAGCCAACTCTAATCCACCTCCTTTGCAGGCACCATTGATCAAAGCCAATGTAGGCACCCCAAGGTTTGAAAGCTTGGACAAAATGCCTTTGGCATTCATAGTCAGATCATAAGACGCTTTGGCAGACATAGACTGCAACTGACCGATTTCGTTGACATCGGCTCCAGCTATGTAGCTACGCGATTTGGCGCTGGCAATTACTACACCGCGACAGTCTTTGTCTGCGGCTAATCTATCGACAATCACATCCAGCTCACCAAGAGCGGCCTGGCTGAGCAAATTGACCTTGCCCGGGCTGTTAAACCAAATTATCGCCACACCACTTTCGTGATTTTCGACGGTAAAATTGACAGCACTGTTATTTTCATTTGTGTTTGACATTTGTATTCTCCAGTAAAATTTGATCAAGCTAATTCAAGCAAACCAGCCGCACCCATACCGCCACCCACACAAAGGGTAAAGACGGCATAGCGACCCTGTCTGTCGGCCAGCTCATAAGCAGCACTCGCAGCAATACGAGCGCCAGTCATACCCAGAGGATGACTGAGCGAGATGCCACCACCATTACAATTGACCTTGCTTTGATCCAGACCAAGTACCTTGATGCAAGCAAGAGCCTGATAGCTAAAGGCTTCATTTAATTCCCAGTAGGCGATATCAGCAACAGTCAAACCATTTGCAATAAGCAAATCGTTGACAGCATTGACCGGACCAAGTCCCATCGAATGAGCATGGCGACCACTGAAGCGCATGTCCACAAGGCGAGCCAGCGGTTTAACGCCAAGCTTAGCGGCCATCGCTCTGGTGCACATAACCACAGCACAAGCACCATCACCCATGCCGGAAGCATTACCTGCGGTAATAAGACCAGTACCTGCCAGTGTAGGCAACTTAGCCAGGCTAGCTAGATTGGTCTTACGCGGATGCTCATCTGTGTCAATAACACCGACTCCGGGTATGACCATGGCATCGATTTCACGAGCGAAGCGGCCGCTGGCAATTGCTCTAAGTGCTCGTTCTTGCGACTGAGCACTGTATTTGTCAGCATCTTCGCGGCTGATATCGAGCATGTTTGCCACAATCTGAGCTGTCTTGAGCATAAACAACTTGCCTGGATCACTGGCAATTGTGCGCGGTCCAAGACCGGTCTCGGCAATGCCAAAATATGGCAGCGGACCATAAGACTTAAACAGCTTGCGCAATGCCTTTGGCGAGCTTGTAGTAAGCCATTTGTTAAAGCCGCGATAACGCTCATGACCATCGACAATTAGCGGTGTCAAAGACATAGACTCGACACCGATGGCTACACCAAGCTCGATACGTCCGGCAACGATTTCGGAGTAAATTTGGTACAGTGCATTCATGCCGCTAGCGCACTGTTGTTGCACGGTAAAGCAATCGATGCTCTCCGGCAAACCAGCCATTTGAGTCGCCACCCGAGCAATATTGGGGGCAAAATAACTTTGCACAGCCTGACCACAAACAACCTTGTCAATCTGACTGAGGTGTTTGATTTTGGCTTTAGCCACAGCACATTTTAAGACATGGGCAGCCATCTCGGCCGCATCCACTGTGTGCAGCATACCGCCTGTTTTACCAATGGCAGTGCGACTGGTTGCGACCAGGACTACCTCATTACCATTTTCGGTATTTTGAGTGTTCATAACATTCTCCTGTTATTTAAAATTGCTAAACAGACGGACAAAAACCCGTCCAATTGAGGACCACAAACTCATGACAAAGCTGACAATTAAGCCAGCGCCAAGGATCCAGCAGACAAAGCAAGCTGATAGCAAAGCAGCACTAATGAGCATGCTGAGCCAGATCCACACACAGGCGATCTCGCTAAACAGTTCCCATGTTAAGGGCTCTGATCCTGAGGATTCAAGACCCACTTTTAAGATCAGCGCAAAGACAGCAAAGCCCGCGCTGAACATCACTACCGGTGGTGCCCAGAACAGTGCTATGCACATTACAATACTGGCGACAAAAGCGGCCGCTAGTGTCAATACAAAATTTTCACGGTTCATTTGAATATTCCAGATTTAAAATCAATTTGTTAAAAGGGAAAGGCCACCAGCGAAGTGTTATGCAAGCGGTGGGCCAATTTGCCAGAGACAAAGCACTGCCAGGCAGCACTCTCAGGCAGACGTTGAAGCAGTCCTTCGGGATGCCAGTCTAGTGTTGCAGCGATGGAGCGGACAGCAGCACAATGTTTTTGTGCTAAATACTCTTTGTCGATAGTGTTGCAGACACGAGCCAATAGCAAGCGTATCAGTCCTATCTTAAAAAGCCTGTCCTGATTTGTGTCCTGTACACCAGGTGTAAATGAGTCGCCTGCCAATTCGTTTAGCTCAACCTTGAGCAAATTCTCGAGCGCACCCAGCCTCTGTACCATTTCTCCCCAGCAAGGCACCTGCGACATGTACTCCTCAAGTTGAGGAGTATCTTTGTGAGTATTGCAATAGCCTCGCAAAACGCGCAACTTCATCGCATAATGCAAAGCATCGAGCAAAGGCTGCCAGGGCTTAATTGTTGTATCTCTATTGGTATCGGCAGCAATTGCATGACTCAATCTCGCGCTATACCAGATAGCCAATCGCAAGACTATCTGCTTTACTTGACTGAGCATGTCAGCTTCGGTGGCAACATTGAGTGCAGTCAAAAGTATTTTTTCGCAGGCATTGTTGCCTCCATTTTGACCCACAGCACCGGCCAATTGGAGCAGCACATCTACATCTTGCTCAGCACTCTGTGCTGATTCCATGGCTATCACAGGACCACCTGTAAAAACCAAACTGTTACTAACAGTGAGTTGTTGCATAGTAAATTCCAGGTTTAAAAATTAGTGTTCATGCTTATGATGCATGTCCGGGTAATGGACGTGGTCATGCACAACAGGCTCATGCCTGTGCCAGTGACTGTGCGCCCCCTTACCGACCTCAAAATCATGCTCATGGTTATGGTGCAAGTCATGCACATGTCTGTGCTCATGCTCTACCAACTTATGACTGTGCTCATGACTGTGACTCTCGCTGAGATGCAGATAAAGACCCAGCGCCATCAAAAGACCAGAGGCAAGTATCGTGCCAGTAATAACCTCATGCAATAAGACTATCGAGAGTCCAGCCGAGACAAAAGGTGCCATGGCAAAGTACGCGCCGGTGCGCGCTGTGCCCAGATGTCTCAAAGCCAGGACAAAGAGCATTAGACTGACGCCATAGCCAAGGCAACCAACCACTAGAGCCAACGCCAGCTCCCAGGACCCGGGTAATGGCTGCTGCAAAGTAAGGGCAATAGTAAAATTGACAAGACCGGCCACAAGCCCTTTGATACAAGTAATCTGCGCGGGACTGGACCCAGCAATCTTACCTGTACAATTATTGTCTATTGCCCAGCCCAGACAAGCTGCCACAATCGGTATAACACCAGGATTAATAGCGATAGTCTGACCAAATTGCACAGACAAAAGCACACTACCAGCAATTATGGCGCTAAAGCCAAGAGCTATGCGGCGGTCAAAGTTTTCGCCAAAGACAAACCAGGCGATAAGGGCGGTAAATACTCCCTCTAGATTGAGGAAGAGAGATGCACTGGTAGCCGGCGCCACAGCCAGTCCCGTCATAAGCAGTACGGGAGCCAGAATACCACCACAGACAGTGGCACCACAAAGCCAGGGCAAATCTGCTCTTTTAAGACTGGCTTCTCCTTTGTTTGTCTTACTTGAGCACAAGCCAACCAGCAAGTACAAACCGAGCCCCATGCTTGCGCCGAGATAAAACAGACTAGAGAGCATCAAAGGTGCCACATGCTCTAACAGTGCCTTAGCAAGCGGTGTCGTCATGCCAAAGAGCAAGGCAGCAGCCAGTGCATAAATCACACCTCTGATTGGTGCTTTTGCAGGTTTGTTTTCCATAATTCCCCCTGCTTTTAGAAGACTCGACCAGGTCTAATTCTGATGTTAAACATAAAGCTTAGCGGACTTGAGCCGTAAATTGGTTCAAGCTCTTTGGGTACCAGATAACTTGTCACATCAAGACCAAGTCCCACCCGCACAAGCGAGGAGGCATAAACATCCCGGGCATAACCTGCCGTTAGAGCACAAACAGTGCTATTGCCCAGAGGGACATGATGCTCTTCTTCTCCAGGACCACCCTCATCGTGCTCCAGACCGGCTTTGCCATAGATATTGCTATCAGTCAAACCTGGCTTGTTGACACACTCTCCGCGTCCATAGATATAATTGCGATCGTAAAAGTTTACTGTACCTTCCACCAACGCTCCCGACAAAGTACCGTGACTTTCTTTATTGTGTCCGAGTACTCCAGATAAAGCTACATACCCTTCATCAAAGCGCTTAGAATATTGAGCAAAGACAGTATAGCGATCCATGTCACCTGGATGCAATGGTTCAGCGTTATGAACACGACCATAGGAGGCACCTATGACCCAGTTTTGGGTAGGTGCATATTGCACTCTCAACGAGTAACTATCAAAGCCTCCGGCAGAGATTGTATAACGGTCTTCGCCCGGCTCCTGCCCTCTAAACACAGATGCGCCAATGCGCAATTTGTCGATTTCGACACCAGCACTAAAAACACCATTTGTGATATGACCCGCATCCTGACAGTGGTGACAAAGCGGCACGCCCGGGTTTTCTAAAGCTGAGGCGCGGTGCATAAAGGCAGTCGGTCCTTCCTCGCGATCGCCAGGCAAGCCAAAGTAGAGATAATATCTAAAGTGATCAGAGAGCCTCTGGGTAAACGCCACAGACATTTCCGAAAACAAATTGTGGGGGTGCTGAGCATCTACAATTTCTCGCCCACCATAGGTCTCGCCAGTCTGAAAGAGCTGAGGCACACCGCCCGCTGGAGTGGTGAAAGGCTCAGCTGTAAGCATAGCTCTAAACTGAAAGGCCGAGTCACCAAACACAGGCACCTCGCAGGAGCCCATCAACCAATTTTGTGATTGAAATCGAGAGACGCCGCGTGGTCCACCCTGACTATTAAAGCTAGCTTTAAGCTCAGCGTGCACCATACAACGGGCCCGGTCTTCAAACAAATTGAAGTGCCACATATAAGCTGGACTGTCAGCTGGTATCAAGCTAGTGCCTGAGCCAATTGCCGTCATCGTTTGATAGGGACCGCCAAAATTGGAGGGCATTGCGCCATGATCATGATGACCTTCATGCCCAGAGTGATCTGTGTCACCACTGCCGCCTGGTTGAGACATCATCTTTTTGTGTTCTTCCTCAGACATGCCCGTCATCGAGCCGTGATCTATAGCGTGATTCACAGCCTGGTCAGCGCCATTAGTGAGCGCTGGTGGAGCATCATCAATCGTCTTTTTGGGAGTGCTTGAGCAACCCAAAATGGCTAATGACAATACTGCCAAAATAAAAGTCGTAGCAAATTTCATCGTAAATTCTCGCGAGTTAGTTACTTAGAATCAGCACTACTTGAGACCGGTGAGCATTCAAGTTGTTGGCTGGTAAACGAAAGCCCATCAAACACTGTATCCAGCTGTGTGGGTAGAACATCTTTGAGATATGGCTTACGACGACCGGCAAGTAATAGCAGCGCCTGCAAACCTCTCTCACGAGCACGGTGCAGAGCACAGCCGCTTAGCAGTCCGTGCTTTTCAAATGCTTCCACAGCAGACATGTAGCCAGACAAAATCATCTGCCACTTCTCACGCTGACTCAGCCTGAATTTAAACGAACCAGAAATCGGTAGCGCTGGACGCACAATAATGCGCTCATAGTTAGCGGGCGCTGGATCTGGCAGATTAGCAGTGACGACGTTTTCGTCCTTCCACTGTGTATCAAAAACCTTATCCAACATCTGGTGCAAGTGACTTCTATCTTCGCCAACGTTGACTACAACCAGACAACTATCTTCAAGAGCAAAGAGCTTCTCAGGTACAGACATTGGACAACGTCCCTCTGGGCTGTATCCGCCATCAATAAGCAAATGCTCCTCACCGGCATCATCAATCCAAGGCACTGGGTCTAGCAAAAACGGCACTGCACAAGTAGCCCGGATGGCGGCACTCATAGAAACCACGTTTTTAGAAAGTGAAGCCATTACACCGTCGTCTTGCGCATGCAATACACCGTTTCTGGTCATAATCACTGGACGCTGATGCGAGAGAGCCATTGTCCAAAACAATTTTGGCCAGTCAGGCACATTGGTGTCAAAATATTGCCCCATCAAAGTGGCATCAAGTGCACCAACACGCTCTGGTGGGTCAATTGGCTTGCGATCGCGAATAACCTGAGCTAAAAACTGCAACAGTGAGACGCGGCGAGTGACAAGTTTGTCAAAATCAGTCTTCAAGACTTCCTTGAGTAACGCACTGGCGTCTGGATTAGTGGCAATCAAACTGGCAGGCATCGAGCCTCCGCTGACGCCACCGATTGAGCGAAATTTACCGAAATTAGCCTGACTTAACGCTAGGACCACACCAGTACCAAAAAGAATTGCTCTGGAACCACCTGTGCCTATGAGTAAATTGACGTCACGCTGAGTATGATTTGTATCAGTCATGGGATTTCTCCAAAAAAAAGACCAGACGGCTGCCCGGCATAGATACTGCTTCTCCTGGAAGTGGAAAAGTATTCGCTGCGTCAAAAGAGATGCGGTATCTGGTTAAAAGAAAGCCTCGCGGCAATTGGAAATGAATTACTACTTGACTATGACTATTGAGAAACCAACTCCACAACTAGTAATCATGAGAATTTGCTTTGATAGACTGTGTTTATAAGATCTAAGTGGAAATACAGGTATCTTTGATAAAACTGTCTCAGAGAATGAGAGCGCAAGAGAGCTGAAATAGAGGTCCTTAATCCTTCAAAGGCGCGCTAGTCTCAGAGATTAGCAACACAAGTGTCAGGCAAACAATGAACACGCGCTCACACTTGCTAAAATAATTGCCAGTCAGAGCAAATCAAAAATTGAAATCTATCCTCCCCTTACTTACCTCATTTATCCTCGGCTCGACACTGAGCTTGTCAGCTGTTTATGGCTATGATCAGAGTCAACTCAGTGCCGGCCATGCTCAGCTATGTCAGATGCTCAGCGACCGACCGGCCATGCGCGCATTTGTCCAACCAGGAGACAAACTGTGGCAATGGACTATCAGACAGTTTGCTGGAGAAGCAGCCGGTGTGCCAATCAAATGGAGCACAACAAAGCTGGATAAGACCGACGAATATATCGCCGAAAACGAATATCCCACAGAACATCGACCTGGTTATATCCGTATCCGCAAAACCGACGCCAAAGGCGCACCGCTAAGTGCAGATACACTGTGGTCATGTTTTGTTTTTGAATGCTACAACATCGGCAATGGAGCTAAGTTTCAGCAAGTCTATATCAAAGCACTAACTAGCTCTTGCAATGAAGATCAATGGATTGAAGAGAACACCAGAATTGAATATGAATCGTATAAAAAAACCCGTCAATTTTTTGACGAAGTGATTGAACCAATGGCCAGACAACGCAACATCAAAGTAGATAGTCGTCTGTGGGGTAAAACCGTGCCTGCCACTTATGAAGAATGGATAGCCACCTATCAAAATCGAGGTGATTATCCCTGGAGTTATTGGGGTCAATTCTTTAAGAAAACCGTACTGCCATATCGAGAAAGACTAAAAAAGGGCAGATAGGCGCATTCAATCCATGTATCAAACCGGACGCTCAACCACAGATCAAATCAGCATTTTGCAAGCAATCGAAAACGATGCCGCTTTACTTTTTGACACCATCCCTGGTTACTCTTACTGTATTGACTTACCCTGCCGCACTTACGACGAGCATCTGGAAGTCCTGCAAAAGGGTGTTGCACTGGTAGCTTATGACCCGACAAATTGTATTGCCGGGTTTGCTTTGATTTTGCCAGTGGATAATCGTCCACACTTATTGGAGTTGGCTGTAGCAAGAGAGCATCAGGGCAAAGGAGTCGGCAATATACTGCTCGATAGCGTCAAACAATGGATCATCACCAACAAGCACAGTGCCATTACTCTGACCACATTTCGCGAAATCCCCTGGAATATGCCATGGTATCAGCGCTCAGGTTTTGTGGAATTTGCACCAGGGACTGATAGTCCAGAACTACTTGCGATTTGCCAGCACGAAAGAGAATCAGAAGTGGGACTAAAGCCACGAGTAGCAATGATCAAGCGGCTAGACCAGTCCATATAGGTACCTGCGCGCGAAGCCTGGCTGCACGAAAACCCTGAGCATTTTGATTCTGTCATGCGCGGTATCGCTCAAGCTCAAAAGCAGCAACAAGCGAGCCGCCCACTACCCCTTATAGTATCCAGGGTATCAAAAAAAAATTCCAGTCTATGGCTGAGCCAGGATCATATCTCTGGTAGGTTGAAAGAGAAGAAAAGGGAATGAGCTTGCGCCCATCCCCTCTCCCATCAGCGCCAGAACTTACTTGGGCGCCAGAGCCTGATCGGCCTTGGCGACAAAAGCGTCGATCTGAGCGGTGCTATCCACGTCCTTATGCTCTTCGGCATGTGCGCCGTAGATCACATTGAGCGAATAGCCGTGATACGCCTTCTTGTCGATTTGCAGAAGCGCTGTGCTCCAGAAAATCTGCTTTGCAGGCGATACCACAAGCAGTGCCTCGACTGTCTTGATCTGATTCATCCCCGGATGGCTCAAAGCCACGTTGGAGACAATCTGACGCGGACCGGTGAGGTCCTGCTGCAGGCCCGCATTGGAGATATCCCGATCACGCAGACGCGGCGTGAAGTAGATATCGAGTGCACCGGTTGCCGGGTCGACAAGACCGATGGCAGCCAGCACGTTCTGGTTTTTGCCGACCGGCTCGAAGGGAATGACCCCACGCACGCCGACTTCGAAGTTTTGCCAGAAAGGATAACGGTTGTCCGCGTCCTCGCTGGTCTCCGACACTTCGAGCATGTCCCCGCTCCAATGCTTGGCATAGAGACTGGACTCATGGCCCCAAAGCTCAGCGTACTCACGAGCAAGCTCGCTGGGATAGAGCGGCACGCCCGGATAGAGAGCAGCCGCACGGCCAGGGGTGAGGTCCTGGACAAAGCCCCAGTTGGAGAGCACCATCACCCCGGACAGCTCCGGAATCATGCCGCCCCAGTGCATCACACGCGAGGTGTACGGCACAAGCAAAGCCCATTTGCCACCTTCACTACGACCGACCACAGCCTTGCCCATCACTGAGCCAGGGTGCCGGGCGTAGAAGGCAGCCTTGGTAAAGGCGCTGTCTTCACCAAAGACAAAGTTCTCATTGATCTCGTCAGAGAATCGGCCGCGAGTGCCGGCGTCGGTGAGGACAAAACCCTCGATACCGCCAGTGAGATAGTGCAGAGCGTGACCAGCCAGCCGCGTGGGATGGCGCAGGCACTGCCAGTACTGCTTCTCCTGGTTGTCCTTGTTGATGACGATGATGCTCGGGTCCTTACCGAGGTCAGTAAAGGACTCGTGGTTGCCCTGCGAGCAATAGTCCTTGGCGGCAACGAGCGGCACAAGCCGCGTGTTGCGAGTCGTCGGAATCGCGCTCAACTCATGCCGGGTGACGCTGACGGCGTTGGCCATCTGGTAGTTGTAAAACCACTGCCAGCGGTTGGCAACGGTAAACAGCACCACAAAAGCCACACCACAGATGATGGCAACATTGAAGACCACGTGAGAGCGCTGCAACTCACCCGACTGCGGACGACGCAAAAACGCCAGCAGAGAGAGCCCAAGTCCCGTAGCGACAACGACAGCAGAGCCGATGTAGCTGTGGACTGGGAAGAAGATGAGAGCGAAAAGCAGAGCCAGAACCGGCGTAGCAAGCCAGTAATAGCTCTCCTGATTGACCGGCTGACGATAGCTGACGTAGCCGATGATGGCCAGCGAACTGACAACGGAGACCGCCGGTGAGATGTTGTAAAACCAGACAGTGAACGGGTGGAGCACTGGCAGCACATAGAGGTACAAAGCCAGGAATACACCGAAGGTCACGGTCGTTGCCGCCACAAAGGCAAGGGGCGCAAAGACAGCCATGAGCCGCCAGTTGTCCCTCTGCTTGTAGCAGACAAAAGCACCCGCTAACAGTCCGCTCAAGAGCGCTGCAACGAGCGCCAGAGTCGGCTGCGAAAGCAGCAGGTAAAAGGTTGAAGCAGCCGTGAAGCTGACAACACCAGTGGCAAAATCATCGCGCAGGCTGAACCAGCCCACAGTAGCGATAGCAACCAGAGCGACCAGATCCACCCAGAAGGGGAGGAAGCGACCGATCAAACCGAAAAGTGTGGCAGCAATCAATGCCACTACCACTTGTTCCACCTGACGCAGCAAACCGCCCTCCGCATTGGAAAGCGCTTCGCTGTTGAGGGGCATTTTGATCTGCTCGAACGCGTTTGTCAGTGCAGCTCTGGCTGCAGTAAGCATGCCTTGGATTTTCATTGAAGCTCTCTTGGTGAGGGTTTCGAAGACCTGCGGCTGTTGCCGCAGGTCCAATCCGTATCGTCAGTCGCTCTCGACAATCACCTTGGAGCCCGGCTTGGCGTTGACCAGACGGGGATCGGCAGTGATGACTGTGGAGCCAGCTTCGGCAGTGACCTCGCATCCATCATGAGCGTCGACTCGTGAGCCTGCGTAAGCAGTCACATAGGCGCCGTTGTCAGCCTCGACAAAGGCACCGTCATAAGCATCGACACGAGCGCCGTCAGTGGCGATCACGCGCGACCCTTTGACAGCGATGATGTAGTCACCCTTGCCAGCGATGGTCTGCTCGTCCGAACTGGCCAGCTTGGGCACAGGGACGTGCACCACAGTGCCTCTTGTGATATCGGCACTGGCAGTGATGACGCTTACCGTGATGGCGCCGGCAATCAGGCCGACACTCACCAGAGCAACTGCAAGGGTCTTGATGCTGAAGTTTTTCATTGTTTTTGTACTTTCTCTTTTGCACCCCCGCTTTGCGGAGTGTGCTGTTTGCAAGAAGGTCGCAAGGCGAATTATCCCGCCTTACGATTGCTTCTGTTATGACTCATGCACTGCGCATGACGTCACCGGTCGGACCAGCGGGCAAGAGCTTTGCCAGACGCGTGGTCAACCAGCCCAGAGGACCAAAGCCCTCCCGGCGAGCCTGGGCGGCGATAAGCTTGAGGAGCTTCTCACCATGGAGGCGATAGTAAAACTGCCGCCGCTCTTCACCAGCTCTTTCGCAACGGATGTGAGCGTAAGGCCTGTCGTTAACCTCGCCCATGAGCTGAGCAAAGCACTTGTAGCGTTCGGCCCAGGGCGCCCACGAGACAGCATCAGCAAATCGCCTCGGGTCACTGTGTGCCGATGCCAGATAGCCAGCAGCAGAGCAGGCCTGACCACCGGCTTTGTGGTACCCCTCTATCGAGTAAGAGCTGCGACCGGACTCCACGTGACTGGCACGGTGAGCCGCTTTCGCTGCTTCTTCCCAGGCGGCTGCATCATTGGAGCCAGTGCGATACAGCTCAATCACCGCAGCGATTGCCTGGTAATGCTGGGGAGTAAATGCATAGCTGTAGAGCCCCACGACCGGGTCGGTCAGGAGGTACAGGGCAAACTCCCGACAGACGCGCTCCAGTCCGGACTTGGACATGCCGACAGGCAGAGCGTCGATAAAGCGGCGGGGCCAGTAGGGCACATCGTCTTTGGGCAGGTTGAGATAGAGCGCTCGCTCGGTGTAAGCCAGGGCCACAGGCACACCAATCTCTTCGGCGTAAAACCTGTGCTGACAGCCCTGACGCTGGCAGACGTAGCCGGCCTCGCACCAGCAGTTGTTGCTGAAATACAACTGCTTGCGATCTTCTTTCTTAGAACGCACAGACATGTGCGCGGCGCGGCTGAGATACTGAGCCTTAAGCGCTCTGTCTCCGTTGAATGTGCTCATCGAATCCTCGAATCTTTGGCATTTTAGCTTGGCTGTAGATGGCGTCCTTGAGCCATCCGGTGACTATTCCAAGAGTAAGGGAGCTGCTGGCATCAGCAGCTCCCAGGTCAGTCCATCGGTCGGTCAGTGCGCCCAGTACCGCTCGAATCCGCGGTAGGTGGGGTACATGACGATGACCTGCATGCCCATGAACTGCTCGGGCACGCCGTAGACGCCACGATGGCTGGCGAGCCAGACCTTGATGGCGAGCCGGTCGGCAGTGAGAGAGGCACTGAGATAACGCGGGTCCACATCCACCTCCTGGCGAATGAAAGACTGCAAAATCTCGAGGGCCTTGTCGCTGCCGGAGCGGCGGATTTCAGAGTCGTGGATATGAACTTGCGCCATAGTGATTCTCCTCTACTGGCGGCTGTTAGAGCGCCTCGTCGATAACCACTGTGAGGTGGGGGAAGACGGCCCGCAAGAAAGCAGCGGCACTTTGCAGCTGCTCCAGTGTGGGTTGGTAGGTGCCCGAGTTGCGGTTGATGTGGATGACGCCGTGCTCGTCCTTCCAGATTTCGCCAGCGAAGCGCACCGCCGGATGGTAACCGGACATGAGCACATGCTTGGAGAGAATCCAGTCGATGATGCGAGCACGGATGGAGATACGAGCGATGATGATGTGCTCGTCGGTGAGGACCAGGTTGTAGATATTCCTGGCGCGCTGCGAGTGAGTGCGCAGCATGTCGTAAACATCGCACTCCAGGCGGTTGCCGATGCTGATGTAGTCACAGGCAAGCAGACGACGGATGCCCTTCACCACCAGGGGCGAGAAGAGCACAGCCTTCTTCACACGCGTGACAAAGTCGGGGTTGGGCTGCGGAAACGGCGCCAGGACCCCGGTCAGAAAATCCGAGATCTTGACGCGCACCTGGGACGCCATGAAAAGCGCATGGGAGCCCCAGAATTGCCGCAGGAATGCCACCGCCAGTGATGAGCGCGTCACCATCACGTTGAGCCCACCGGCATAGTCGACATCAGCCGGCAGCGCAGGAGCCACGGGAGCCTTGGGCGGACGAGCCGCTTTGGCTTTGCCGAGAGCCCAGGACACAGGCGCTGCCGTGGCCTGTTGCACTGTGGCGTAGAGCCGACCGTACCACTTCTTGGCCTTGGCCGCTGCCTGCATCTTGCGGTCGCCGTGGCGACACAGCGTGAGCAGCTCAGCCTTGACCACCTGTGCCGCATAGCGTTGCAGCGAATGGTCGGTGGTGCGAATCACCTCGAACTCCAGCGGCTTGCCGCCAAAGGTGATTTCGCCGCGCAGCATGGCATGCATCAGTGCATACGGCATGTAGCGCCGTTCCACCTCGGTAGTGTCCGGGATGGCACCAAAACCACTGTCGGAGAGCACATGGAGGATGGCGTTGACGCAGGTCCAAAACTCCACGTTGTTGTGCTTCTCCATCGCCGCGCGGATGGCCACGTCGATACCTTCCGGCAGGTTTTTGAGGCGCAGCAGGATACCGGATTGCACCCAGCCACGCGTGTCCTCGATGCGCGATGGAGCGAGCTTGAGCGACTTGCCGGCAAACTTCTGATAGCCACCTTTGCCATCGGGCACGACGAGGTAGGCATTGGGCTTGCCAAAGCCGATGAAGATCTCGCTATTGCCGGCAAAGACGTCGGCGATGCGAATGAACTCCAGGTCCTCCACCATGCGCTTGCGCACCGACGAAGCGTCGATGACATCGGGCACGAGCGAGCCCCAGAGTTCGAATTCGGGACGGCGCTCGAAGCGAGAGGCATAGGCAGCGCCGGTGCTACGAGCGCGCGCAGCAGCAGCAGTCGGAGTAGCGGCTGCGGGTTGGTCTTGCAAAATGATTGATTCTGACATTGTTGCTCCCAATGGGTTGCTGTAAAAGTGCACCGACTAAGCCGGCAAGTTACGACGGAGGTACTTGCGCACCCCCGAACCCAGCGTGACCAGGGCGGAGACGCCGAGCATCACCGACACGGCCGTCACCAGAGTGCTGTAGGCACCGAAGACGCCGGCCAGCAGCCAGAGAGCGATGCTCATCAAGACCCAGGCCACGCCGAGCACGATGCGACCGCCACCACGTACCGCTTCCGACTTGAAGAGCAGCGAGCCGGAAGCAGCCATGGAAAGAAAAGAACCCACGAGCAAAAGCAGGATGGAATTGAGCATTACTTACCTCCGAACATGTCGAGTTGATTGGGGTTGACCTTGCGGCGACGGGTGCGACGCTTGACCGGCTTGTGGACGTCGGGCGTCGCGGCAGGCTTGTCGACAGCAGCAGTGGTAGAGGTAGTCACCGCCACCGGTGCCGGAGTGACATCGACATTGGCACTGGCAGCGGCGGGTGTGGTCGGCTTGTCTGACGCGGTGTTGACCGCCGTGTCGGTAGCGGGCTCAGCCGCAGCAGGAGCCGGTTTGTCCGTGACAGGACGGGAGCTGTTGTCCTTGTAGGTGACCGTATAGCCGCTGTCCTTGTCCACCCAGACAGCGCACTTGCCGCCCAGGTTGAGCAGGTGTCGGCGGCAGGCATGAGCCTTGTCGCGACGAGCGATGGCGCCCTGATAGCTGGCATCGACAGCGGCATGCTGACGCAACAGCAAGCGCCGGAAGCACTTGCCGTCATAGACACCAGCACTGATGAAGCCATCGAAGGACACGTCCTGGCCAAAGCGCGGACGGGTGCCGCCCTTGTTGACGTTGTGCAGCTTGATGTCGCCGGGTAGGAGCAAAGCCGGGCGAGATGCGCCAGCAGTGCGACCAGCCTCGGTCACTTCAGCGAGGAAGCCGTCGAAAAAGACACGACCGGATAGAACAATCGGTTGATTGGGTTGTTTCTTCATAGATACCTCCTGATTGGCAGAAGATCAGGTCAGGCGTAGCTGCCGCAGGCGCGGTCGCTGAGCGCTCCCTGGTTCATCACGATGACCGGCAGCAAGAGACGCTGGCCAACGGTGATGCCGTGCTTGCGGTCGAATTCGACGCGCATGTCCCACAGCACGTCGTCGCCTACTTCCGGCGCGTAGATGGCGCCGGTGGCGGGCACGAGCACCGAGCCGTCGTTGTAGATGTTGCCGACATTGCCAGCGACATCGGTGGTGAGGCCAGTGTCCACAGGGCAGGCCATCAGGTGCAGAGCAGTAACTTGTTTCATGATTTGTCTCCAGATTTTTGAGTTATAGACAGCACAGTCCCGACTGGCTCTGCCAGTCGAGACTTTGGTTGGTGTTACAGGGTTGACTCGTAGGGCTCAGCGCTTGACGGCGCGGTAGCCCTTGACGAGGCGCTGCTTCAGCTTGCGGCGCACTTCTTCCGTGACGGCAAAGGCCTCCAGCGCCGTCAGGTTGACAGCGAGGAAGTCATCGACACCCCAGTTGAAGCACTCGGCAAGCAGCTTGTACTCGCCGGAGAGCGTGGTGCGCGTGAACAGAGTACCGTCGGTGTTGACAGTGACTCTGCGACCAGCGCGGTAGAGCCTGTCGATCGAATGATCGGCAAAGCTGGCAAACTGCCCGGTGACCACGTTGGACGTGGCGCAGATTTCGAGAAAGCGATCCCCTTGCAGATTACCGCGCACACCGTGACCGACCCGGCGCACGCCGAGCTTGTCGAGCAGTTCGATGTCGCGAGCGGTGGGTTCGTTGGTCTCCCAGCCATGCATGGTCAGGCGGATGCCGGACTTTTGCACACGCTCAGCTGCCGGATACCACCAGTCGAGCACGCCGGGGAAGCCACTCTCATCACCAGCCAGGTCAAAGCCGCCGACGATGCGACGATACTTGATGGCGAGATCCGCGAGTTCTTCTGCCAGGACACCGTTTTCGTGACGCAGGCAGCAGATGATCAGCTTGACCACGATCTTCTTCTTGGCGCCACGGATGCCGGCGATGGTGCGCTTCATCACGGTATTGAGCTTGGCGACACGCTCGTCAGCAGACAGCTCAGCCCAGTAGCGGCCGAGATGGAGCTGAGGCGCGAAGCGCAATTCGATGGCGATGTGACCGTCGTCGATGGCGTCGTTGACGCGCTCGGTGACGATACGCTCGAGATTGTCCATGTCATGCATGAGCGGGAGCACGTGCAGGCCGATGGCGTCGAGGTAGTTCTTGAGCGATTCCTGGGCAAAAGTGGCGACCCAGTTCTGATAGCTCTCAGCTGCCTTGCGACGGCTCTGCGCCACGACTCCACCGCGACGGTGAGGTTCGACAGCAAGAGCACGGTCACAGTTCCAGAGCGCAACCACTTCCTGCGGAAACGGCATGGCCGCTTTGTCGAAGCCGATGCGCGACCAGAGGTCGAGCATGGTGTAGGGCCTCAGGCTGCAGTCGATGTGCTCGTGCAATTGGAGCTTTGGCAGACCACGGTAAAAATTTGTTGACTTGGTTTTCATAGTAGTCCTTTCTCTAGAAGCCCTTTCTGCAAGACTTCCGTTCTTTTGTTTCGGACAAAACTCAATTCTCACCATCAGTGCAAACGCTGCACGTAACGCTTCCAATTGCCAATTTTGCAACACGAAGTGTGTGAAAGGCTATGGGGCGATTGATAGTTGAGGAGAGAGCCTATAGAGAGTTTTGGGTGCAGAAAGTAACTCGACCCTATAGATCCTTCTTGACAAACTCAATAGAGACTAAGTCTTGTAACGCCCGCCCGAAAGGCAATAACGTGTTTTCTGGTACTTCCCCGTTATTAGACTTAGATTAAAACGCTAATTAAAACCTAGCGCGCTTAGCTCATGCTTTATTCTTGACTACAACAAGACTACCAAGATCCTCCACTGGCGCCCGATACAAAAATTATGATGGCTGTAAATTATCAGTCGCGGCTTAACCAGCGATGATTTCAGGGTAAACGATAGATTTTGTCGGGCAAAAAGGCGCTAATATAGACATCTGGTATGGGTTTTGCCAAGCGGAGGCAAATTAGACATGGCAATGGGAGGCAAGGCCGGCGAGGTCTTCACCGAAATCAACGTCACACCTCTCACAGACGTGTTTCTTGTGCTATTGGTCATCATGATCTTGATTGCGCCACTGGTCAATCAAGCCGTACTCAAAGTCGATCCGCCTGGTCAGTCATCAAAAACAGATAAGCCACCAGAAAAAGAAGTCAAAATCGATTGTGACGTACTCAAAACCGGCGAAATCAAAATCAACGGCAAAGTTGTCCAGGCTGACACAATGGCTGTGATGACAGCTATCAAAGCTATCCAGCAAGAAGCTGGCAAAAACGATCTGCCTCTCATCCTCAACTCAGATGAAGACGCTCTGCAAAAATATGTGGTTGCTGTGATGGACGGTGCTGCAGGCTGCAACATCAAAAAAATGTCCATCATGCCTCCTCGCAAGTAAGTCATGGTGCTAGACCTGAGAGCCGCGCTATCGCTAACTGCGATAACGCTTATATGTTGCGCCCATTGCCAGGCTCTGCCAGCTCACCAAGCCAAGATTAAAGCCAGTACGAGCCTCGCTAAGGAGCAGCTGGTCTACCAAAAATTAGCCCGGGTAGACAATCTTATGACTCTCAACCGCTTTGTCGAAGCGCGTCTACTCTTACTGGATTTGCTGCAATACCACCCCAATTGTTACTCAACCGAAGTAGAAAGCCTGTTAGCCGAGAGCTGTTATCGACTGGGCAACGCCAAAGAAGCAATGGCTCATTATCAAGCAGCGATTAAATACGATGCAAAAAATTGGCGTCTCTACTGGAATGCCGCTCTTTGCTCAATGAACATGGGACAGTACAAAGTAGCGATTGACTATGCCAACAAAGTGCTGAGCAACAACCCACCAGGCAATATCAAAGCTGAAGCAAGCCAATTTGTGCTGGATATGCAAGAAAAATTGAGTCAGCCACAAAACGCTGTGAACACGCTGAGCGACGACTACATAGACAGTCTGCTAGCTAGCCAAAATGCTAACCGCTGGGCCATGGACAAAATGCCACTAAAAGTCTATATCCAGCCCTTAGAATCGCCAAAGACCAACAACCACAATCTAGTCATCGATGCTCTCAATACCTGGGCAAAAGCATCAAAAGGCAAATTGAGCTTTACTTTGACGCCAAAACCATTACTTGCCGATTTAATTATTGGCTTTACCAAAAACACTTCTGACATCCAGACAAAGCCAGGTGTGGCGCCAGTGGAGCTGGGGCTGACCAGGTTTAATCTAGTCAAAGAGAGTTATCAACCGGCAGACAGACCCAATCTCACCGGACAATTGCAAGCCATTAATAACCCATTCGGCAAAATTGACCGAGCCGAAGTACTCATACTTTTGCTCAAACCAGTCAGCCAGGAAGCGCTCAATGCCGACGAAATCGAAGAAATCACTTTGCATGAAATCGGCCATGCACTGGGTCTTGCCGGACACTCCGAAAACAGCAGCGATATCATGTATTTTAACCAATCATTTAGTCAGCTGCCGGCTCTGACAAAGCGAGATAAAGCCTCAATCGCCAGGCTCTATCAGGATTATCCCCTGCTTGAGCAAAGCGGCGTTTTGGGCTATCAATATCAGCCGCTCAAACTACCTCAGCGCAATACACCCTGATTTATGGTGCCGGTGCTTCCCAGTAAGCGTGAGCGGTGCCATAATTATGTTTTCTATTCCGATGGTAAATGAGCATGCAGCCAACGACCACAAGGCAACCCTTTAGTAGACAAAAACTACAAGACCTCCTCAAACAAGAAGACGCTTTGTTTGAGAGGCAACATCCAAAATCCAGAGCCCTCTTTGAGCGCGCCCAGGCCTCTCTACATGGCGGCGTGCCAATGAACTGGATGGTCAAATGGGCTTCGCCCTTTCCGCTCTTTGTCAAAGAGGGCAAAGGCGCTCACTTTACCTGTGCCGATGATCACAAGTATCTAGACTTTTGTCTCGGTGATACCGGAGCCATGACCGGACACGCGCCGGACGCCGCTGTCAAAGCAATTATCGAAAGGGTCTCGCGCGGCACCACATTTATGCTGCCCAGCGAAGACTCAATAGTGGTTGCAGAAGAACTAAAAAAGCGCTTCAAATTACCTTACTGGCAAACAGCACTTACAGCCACCGACGCCAATCGCTTTGTCATCCGCCTGGCTCGCATGATCACAGGACGGCCCTATGTCCTGGTGATGAACTGGTGCTACCACGGCACAGTGGATGAATCATTTGCCACCCTATCTGGTGACAAAGTAGTAGCCCGCAAAGGCAATATGGGTCCACCCGTCGATCCTGCACTAACCACACGAGTAGTGGAGTTTAACGATCTCGACGCCCTCAAAAAAGCGCTAGCTGATAAGCAAGTAGCCTGCGTACTGGCCGAGCCAGCCATGACCAATATCGGTATTATCCACCCAGATCCCGGCTATCATGAGGCATTGCGCCAAATAACCCGCGAGACCGGCACACTACTGGTCATCGACGAAACCCACACCATATGCACCGGACCTGGTGGCTACACAGCTGCTCATGGACTGGAGCCGGACTTTATCACTATCGGCAAGCCCATCGCCAGCGGTATTCCGGCTTCGGCTTACGGCTTTAGTGAGTCTGTTGCCAAACTCATCCAGAGCAAAAGCAATATCGATGATTGCGATACTGGCGGCATTGGTGGCACGCTGGCAGGCAACACACTGGCTATGGCAGCAATGCGGGTTACTCTCACAGAGATTTTGACCCAGGCCGCTTACGACATCACAATCCCCCTGGCCAAGCGCTTTACTGATGGCGTAGAAGCAGTGATAAATGAATATGAACTACCATGGATCGTCAAGCAACTGGGCTGCCGTGCTGAGTACTGGTTTAGACCAGAACCCCCACGCAATGGCTCTCAGGCAGCGGCAGCAGCCGACGCCGAGCTTGATAGATACATGCATCTATTTGCTCTTAACCGCGGCATTTTGATGACACCATTTCACAATATGGCTCTTATCGCCCCGGCTACAACCACTCAAGACATAGACCAGCACACAGCTGTGTTTAAAGAGAGTGTGGAGACCCTGCTTGGTAAAAAATCCTGATCTAGTTAAACGAGGTCACTTGTATCATGACCGGCCAGCCCAGTTTTAGACCATCTAGACCGCTTATCACCGGCGTCCCCCGCGAGGAGGATCTCCTGGTATTGCACGAACTGGCAAAAAACACTCGCGGCATCATGGTCGAGCAACCCTTTGATCTCGGTACAGGCATTGCCTATTGCTTGCAGACTGTGGTCGGTCGCAGAGCGGGCGAAGAAGACCCGACCTGGTATTTATACTCGGGACCAACAAAGACAAAGCTGGAATGGATCTTACAAACAAGCGATATCAATATGGTGTTGACTTCGCTCATGCCTCTCGCTCTGGCTCGCCCTGAAGCAGGAGCAGCCAGCCCCAGCACGAGCGCCACCAATCTAAGCGCCCAAAGCGAGCAAAACAACTCGATTACTGGTCGCCCTTCAGATAGCCAGACCAGACTGACAGCCGAGCGCCCCAAGATACTCGATCCGGTAGCAGCACTCAACATACGCGGCCCGCAGCCATCGACATCGATGGAGGGGGATCTCACCAGACTATCTATTGACTCTGTTTTACAATCAATCAGCAAAGGCAAAATGACCGGTCGCCTGGAGTGTCAGGTCAGAGGCGAAAAAATCGAAGTAATCTTTGAAAACGGCAATGCCAGACACGCCTCCACACCACTGGCGCGTGGCGAAGAAGCTCTGATAGAGCTAATGACCGCACTGGAGGGCACTTTTAGATTTGTGCCATCAGTCAGTACCGAGCCCAGGTCGATATTTAGACGCACTGAAGAATTAACTGATCAGGCCAAATCACTGATTGATTTTGGTACTTACCTCGAGCGTGTTGGTATCAAACTCAATACCAGATTGAGCAAAACAAATACTAATATGACCGAGCAAGAATTTGAAAACGCGGTAGCACCACTGGTACCACTCAGCGTAGATGTACAAAAACGTTTTTATCAACTAGTAGACAATCAGAGCGCTCTCATGGACATAGTCGAGCGCGGCAAATTCAACCGCTGCCAGTGGATTCCAGCACTCTACAATCTGGTAGCCGGATCGATTGTCACTATCGGCGAAGAAATGCAAAATCTATTCTCGCCCACTGGCAGCTACAGTATCGGCATCGACAGATCAACAGTCGAGCAATTTGCCAGAAGCCACATCTACTCAGAAACCGGCATTGTCACCTTTGTGGCACTGCTTTATTTTATTGAGCAAGAATACTACCGCTTTGAGTGCTTCCATAGTCCCTTTGCCCTGGTCATGATCAAACCGCGCATCCGCCGCCCTCCCGATCCTCATTTGCCTGGTATCGCAGCTGATGCACCGATTGTGGACATCAATCAGCGCAATGCCATCCTCAAAGCAATCACTGATACAAAACGCAAAGCGGACCTGCTTGCCCATTTCCAGCAAGATGACTTTGCCTTGCTCCTGCCTCAAACCAGTGCCGAGGGCGTCAGAGCCTTTGCCGGTCGAGTGATGCAAGCACTCAAACCAGGCTTTGGCACAGCCCAACAAGTAGATTTGCCAGAGCTAGGCCTCTTGCCCGGCGAAAAATTGGTCCTGACCATGGGCATAGGCAGTCTACCGGAAGAATGCCAGGACTGGGTCAAGCTACTAGCATTTTTAAACCAGAACCAGCGCCGCTTTGAGTAACCAGTCGATAGCACTGCTTTTACTACAGAAATCGACATATATTAGAATCGCTCAAGGCAAGCAACAAAAGCTAAGTGGTAACATCTCCTGACTACTTAAGAAGAAGGCTCCGCCCATGCTCTTCAATAGCTTCTCTTATCTGGCCTTTCTGGTCGTTGTTTTTGCCCTGTACTGGACAATGCCTGACCGTTTTCGCCGTCTATTTTTAGCGCTAGCCAGTTATGTCTTTTATATGAGCTGGAAGCCCGAATACGGACTGCTGATCCTGGCTCTAACAGTAGTCAATTATTTTTTGGGTCTAAAAATTGCCAGTGCCATGGAAAACGCTCCACCCGAAGTGAGCGGTAAAGCTAGCCCGGCAAAAAAATTGCTTCTGCTGGGACTTGTATTTAACATCGGCTGTCTCTGCTTTTTTAAATACACCAATTTTATTTTGATGTCGCTTTTTACCGCCATTACCACTGGTGGCAAGCTCGCTCACATGCCTCAGGTCGAGACCTGGCAGAGTCCGGCTATTAACATCCTTTTGCCTTTGGGCATCAGCTTTTTTACTTTTGAATTTATCCACTACATAGTTGATATCCACAGAGGCAGCAAACCAGTCAAAAACTTCCTTGACTTTACTTTGTTTGCTTCCTTTTTCCCCTCACAGATAGCTGGTCCCATTAAGCGCTTTCAAGACTTCATGTTCCAGCTCCAAGAAAAACCAGTCTTTAAGCAAGCGCAATTTAACGCCGGGCTTTATTTGGTCTTGCAAGGCTTCTTCAAAAAGGTAGCACTGGGCGACAATATCGGGCCGATTGTGGCGCAGGGCTTTGACCATCTCTCTACTTGCTCGGTACTAGACACCTGGATTGCAGTTGCCGGCTTTGGCTTCCAGATCTTTTTTGACTTTAGTGGTTATACAGATATTGGCATAGGCTCAGCGCTTTTACTGGGCTACAAAGTACCCGAAAACTTCAACATGCCTTTTATCGCCTGCAGTCTCACTGATTTCTGGCGCAGATGGCACATCTCGCTATCTACCTGGTTGCGCGATTATCTATTTTTTCCACTGGGCGGATCTCGCAATGGTCCCTGGCAGACTCGTCGCAACACTTTGATAGTGATGGCTCTGGGCGGACTCTGGCACGGAGCAGCCTGGACTTATGTAGCCTGGGGTATTTTGCACGGTGTGGGTCTTGTCCTCTCCAAAGACTGGCAAACTTTTACAGCCCGCCTGGCTGAGACCAATCCCTGGCTCAAAGCCCTCAGAGCAACAGCATTCTGGCATTGCGGTGGGGTGCTGTTTACATGGCTATTTTTGTGTCAGACCTTTATTGTGTTTAGAGCACAAAACTTTGGCGATGTACTGATATGCGCCGGCAAGCTCTTTGGCATAGGCGTGGCTCAAACCGGTACAGGTCTGGTTACTGCCGCACTTTTGCAATCGACACTGATGCTTACAGTGCCAGCATATCTTGCTTTTGCCTGTGTGCGTTATTGGACAATCAAACGCGCTAAAGAAGCAGCCAAACTAAAAGCATTGCTCTCAGCCCAACCTGGAGCTGATGCAGCGCAGGGCGAGAGCGCCCAGGCACAAGTAGCTGAACTAAAAGCCACACAAAAGCCTTTAGCAGTGGAAGCCGTGCTCAATGCTTCGCAAAAACTGAGAGACTTTTGGAGTGAATCAGCAGCCTTTAGATGGTGCAGTGCTATCTCACTGACTACATTGATTTCGGGTCTGGCTCCCGGTCAGCTCTCACCCTTTATCTACTTCCAGTTTTAGGTTGCATCATGATCAATACACAAGACAAAATAGCAACCACAGCTGACCAACAAACAAAGGCACATTCAAAGGCCAGACACAATCGCTTTTGGCTCCAGATGGCGCTGATGATACCGCTCTCGATTATTACCCTGGAGCTGACACTGGGTGCACTCGGTGTCGGGCAGCAAGAGATAGTGCAACCAGATCCGGTGCTGGGTTGCGTCCACCTCAAAAACAAAATGGTAACCTGGCGCCTGGAAGGTTATAGCCACGAAAAACTCAACTCTCAAGGTCTGCGTGATACTGAGCATAGCCTGGTCAAGCCAGCCAATACCTATCGTATAGCAGTCCTTGGCGACAGCAGTACAGAAGGTCTGCAAGTGAGCATGGACGAGACCTATACCAAACAGCTACAAAAGCTACTCAACCAAAAACTGCCACCGGACCTGGCTGGCAAAAACGTGGAAGTAATCAATTTTGGCTGCTCCAGCTACTCTACCGGTCAGGAGCTGATGCTCTTTAGAGAGCAAGTCAAAAACTTTGCGCCCGACATGACTGTAGTTTTGCTTTGCAAAGGCGATATCCTCGAAAACACACTGGACGTGCTACATCCAGGCAAAGCCGAGCCAAGACCATACTTTTATCTGGACCAGGCTGGCAATCTGCAATGCGACAACGGCATACTTAAAGCCAATCACGACAAATTGGCTAACGATAAACCAGTCAATCAATTATTTAATTGGCTCAGAGCCCATAGCAATATCTATGGCGTGGCTTCCAAAGCCAATTTCAGCTTATTTCTCGTTGATAAGACCTATTATCGGATAGCTCATTTCATTCAGACTGTGATTCAAAAGGCCAGCGGCAAAGAAGCACTGATGCAAGCAAACTATCCTATGCCAGACAAACGGGCAGTAAGCCAGGCTCTTGTAGGTCAGTTCAAAAAAGAAACCCGTGAAATAGGTAGCGATTTTATTCTCATGCTCTTCCCCGGCATGGGTCTCAAAGATGATGATTGGGCTCAAACAGTCGATGCTCTAAAGACCCAGGCAGTGGCTCAATCATTTGGCTTTATCGATTTACAGCCAGTCATCCAAAAAGTAAAAGACCCCAACAGTCTTTTCTTACAGTTTCACTTTTCGAAGGGTGGGCATGAGGTAACAGCAAGGGCGCTGGCAGAATATCTGACCACGCATAAACTAACCACTCAGACAAAGACGGCACAATGAGCGAAGCACCCACCGAAAAAGAACTCAAGGGTCAGATAATCTATTACACCTGCTTGCGCAACTGTTACGGCAAAAAAGGCAACGCTGGAGCCTGCTGTACGGTCTCTGACCGCGACTGGATTATTGGGCCTATAACTGACCCCCAGGAATTTTTAACACGCCTCGAAAAGCATTTTGGCCATCCTTACCGCTATAAAGAAGTCTTTGTCGACTACGAAGAAGGACGCAAGCTATTTCCCGATAAAACCACCTGGCAAGAAAAGAAGAACTATCCAGCTATGCGTGTCTTGATGGACCAGGAAGGACTGCATCCCTGTCCGTTTTTGTCGGACAAAAAAGAGTGTACGATCCAAGCCATAAAGCCTAAGATTTGCGGCGACTATCTTTGCGATCACCTCAAAAATGTACTGACAAATACACTCAATGTGGAGCGAGAAACTCTTTAGAGTCAAAGAGGCTTCTTCCAGCAGAGGCATTGTCATTAGCCCCCCCCCCCCAGGCTGACTGTAGCCAATTTGTATCTTTTTCCCTGTATTTTTTAGCGCAAGCCAGTATAATTTCCCACTTTGCCCGCAACTTACCGGGCGGTTAATATAGATCTGGGAACGATTATAGAGCGCTCCGGTCTTTGCTATCCGTGACGCAAAGAGAAACAGCAAATTGAACCAGATCAAAAACGAAACTCTACCCTTTATCGAAACGCTGATAGACAGTGTAGGACTGGCTGTAGTCGTAGTCGAACCAACTGGGCAAATCACCTATGCCAACGATAGCGCTCACAGATTGCTTGCTATAGACATCAACCAGACTATCGAGCCTGAGCAGTGGAGCCAGCACTATGGGCTATTTTTGGCGGATGGCACAAGCTTTATACCGGACGAGCAAGCACCCATTATATGCGCACTCAAAGGTCAAAAATTAGACAATCAAGAAATCCGTATAGCACCGGTAAAAGGCAGACACAAAGGGATTTGGGCATCGATAAACCTGCGCCCTATTTATGGTGAACGTGGCAATATTACTGGCGCTGTTTTACTGCTGCAAGACATTACAGAGCGCAAACATGTGGCAGCAGAAGCCAAAAGAGCATATGACGATCTGCAGCAGTTTGCTTCAGTGGCTGCTCACGACTTACAAGAACCTCTACGCAGCATCTCCGGCTTTAGCGACATCCTGGCTAACAGTCTGGGAGACGATATCAGCGATCAAAGCGAGCGTGCTCTGGACAAAATTAAGACTGGTGTCACTCGCATGCGCACGCTCATACTTGATCTCCTGACTTATTCGCGCATACCCAGCAATCCTCAAGCAGCAAAACTGATTGACACCAATGACCTGGTAAAGCAGTGCTTACAAAACCTTGAAGGCAGTATTTTAGCCAGTCAAGCCAATATCACAATACAAGATTTACCAGACATGGTGGGCAACTACAGTCAGATTTCGCAAGTCTTTCAAAACCTCTTGGGTAATGCACTTAAATTTAAAGACGCCAATAGACCATTAGAAGTGAGCGTTACAGCAGAGCCGTCTGGTCTAGACTGGAAGTTTGCCGTCAGTGACAATGGCATTGGCATTGCCCAGGAATTTTCGCAACGTATTTTTTTGGTATTTCAAAGACTGCACACACGGGATGTGTACAGTGGCAATGGCATCGGGCTCTCGGTCTGTCAGCGTATTATCGAGCGTCATGGTGGCAAAATCTGGGTAGAGTCCACACCGGGTCAGGGCTCCACTTTTTTATTCACGATTCCACGCCCGGCTGAGGAACAACAGTAGTGAACGCTCTGATTAACATATTAATTGTGGATGATAGCGCCGACGACGTCGAGTTTACGATGACCGCCCTGCGTAATACAAAACTGGCTAACGATATAAATGTAGTCAATGACGGTGTTGAAGCAATGCAATATTTGCGCAAAGAAGCGCCATTTAAAAATGCAAAAGAACCATCTCTGGTACTACTGGATCTCAACATGCCGCGCAAAGACGGTCGCGAAGTGCTGCAAGAGATGAAAGGAGACGAAAGGCTTAAACACATACCTGTAGTGATTTTGACGACCTCTCAGGCAGAAGAAGACATAATCAAATCATACGATTTGCACGCTAACTGCTACATCAGTAAACCTATCGACCTAATGGAGCTATCTAAGGTGGTGCAGGCCATCGATAACTTTTGGTTTGGTGTGGTCAAACTACCCCCCAAGCAGTGGAAGCCCTGAGCTATGGCTGCCGAGATAGTCAATAAACAAATGCGCATCCTGGTGGTCGAAGACAATCCCGACGACGCAGAATTGCTCGACTTTAAACTGCAACAGCTAAAGCATGATTTTTTGTTGGATTTTGCTGACACATTACAGCAAGCATTTATTATTCTCGGCAAAACACCTTTTGATCTCGTCCTCCTCGATCTCAGTCTGCCCGATTGTGATGGCATCGAGACCTATACAAAAGTAGCGGACAGGTATCCACTGCTACCAGTGATCGTACTTACCGGTAGCGATGACGAAGCACTGGCGCTGCAACTTTTGCGTCTGGGCGCTTTGGATTTTTTAGTCAAAGACCAGGTCACCACATCATTTTTGACCCGTTCTATCAAATATGCCATTGAGCGTAAGCAAGCGCAAGAGATGGTAACAGAACAATCAGAGCGCCTATTAAACGCCCTCGAGATAGCAAATGTGGGCAGCTGGGATTGGAATATACAGTACGACTTAACCAAATGGGACAAGCGCACCCAGCAAATTTTTGGCATCACAGATGATACCAAGGCTCCGCAATGCCTTGCCGAGTTTTTGCAATTTGTACATATCGAGGATCGCGTCAGAGTAAAACACTCTATAGACGAACCCCTTGCCTCCGGAGCGTTTCACGAGGTGGAATATCGCATCATTACTCCAGCTGGCAATGTTCGCCACGTAGCTGCGCGAGGGCGCCTGCTCAAAGACCACAATGAACAAACAGAACGCATGCTCGGTACTTGTATCGATATTACAGAGCGCATAATCGCCCAACAAAACGACCAAAAACTGGCGCTGCTAGAGGCTCGCGAAGAGTTTATGGCTACTCTCACCCATGATCTAAAAAATCCGCTACTTGGTGCCGGTCGACTCTTAGATTTGCTCACCGAACACGAAAGCAGCCTGAGCGAAGAACAGAAACGAGAGTTACTCTGGCAGCTTAGAGATAGTAACAGACACATTTTAATGATGATTGGCAATCTTACCGAAGTCTATTGTCTGGAACACGATGCCAATGCTCTCTATTTTGAACTTATCAATCTCAGTGAAACATTGCATGCCACCCTCAATGAAATGAGACCCTTGGTGAGCAACAAAAATCTACTGCTCTCATCCAATATTCATGACCATTTACCTGTAAAAGCAGACCGTTTTAGTATGCAAAGAGTGCTGCAAAACCTACTCAGTAACGCTCTTAAATTTACTGGTGAGAACGGCACCATAAAAGTCACGGCCACTTTGCACGAAGGCAAAATATCAGTAGAAGTAGAAGATAGTGGCAGAGGTATTTCGCTCAACGACCAGGAGCATTTGTTCCAGCGCTTTGGTCGGGGCAAGTCAGTGCGCCACTCCACCCCGGGCACTGGACTGGGGCTTTATTACTGTAAAAAAATCATCGAAGCCCACGATGGCAAAATTGCCTACATCCACAAAGACGGTAAAGGTGCTCACTTTAGAGCAGAGCTACCAGCGGCTCTCTAAAGTCATCATTTTACTAAAGGTTGTCCACTTTCCGTCACGCCAAAAATGGATAATCAGGGCTATCGCACTGGTAGCGAGGCGTGCCGTGGAAAAAATCAAAGAAGCCGAAGCAGGCGGCATGACTGCTGTAGCAAGCGAACTCGGTGCTGGAGTCTGGCAAGAGATGAGAGATCATCCCCTACGGCTGCTTGGTAGTGCCGCAACAGGAGCGGCTACAGCCATAGGCACTACCCTGATTGCTCCCAAAGTTTTGACCGGCGTTGCTATCGCCGGTATTGGCTATGGTGGCTACCAACTCTACAAACATGGCGGAGTCTGGATCGACGCCGCCAAAATGGTGGCGCGCACAGAGCCAGACGCAGCACAAAGCGAGGCAGCCAGAGCCACGCTGAGATCGCTTGGAGCAGGTGCTACCGACGTGGCCGCCGGTATAGCAGGAGGCATGGCAGCAGGCAGTTTGCGCGCAGCACTCACCAGTAGTGCTAAAACCACTAACGTCATCACTGAGGGCGCCAAGCAAACAGGCAAAGCAACTGGTGACACAATCGCTAGCGAATCTGGCAAGACTGCTGCTAATACAAGCGCCAGCGAAACAGCCAGAACGGCTGCCACAAACGAAGCTGTAAAAACAGCTTCTGCCGAAGCGGCTAAGAATAGCGCTCCATCTCCAGATCTTTCACTACTCAATTTTCAGCGCCGCAGCGAAAACCCCTTCAAATTGCAAGCTCAAGCAGGAGACGATCTGACCATTGTCAGTCATAGCAAAGCAGCACTTCCCGGTCATGCCAGTGGAGATCTGGTCAAAGTGGCAAAGACCGATAGCGGCAAAATCGTACTGACAGCAATGGATGTAGAGGGACATGGTCTGACAGCCGCAAAAAGATCAGTGTCATTACACCGAGTTTTAAATAAAGCTCTATCGCAAGCTGATCACAAAAGTGCCAGTGAAGTTTTGGCAGCGGTGGACAAAAGCATGGGCGGCAACGACGACCTCTCAGTTACAGCTGCTCTGGCTATCTACAATCCAGTCAATCATCAAGTGCAAATTGCTACAGCAAGCTCGGAGTTAGCCTTTGTGGTGCGAGCAAGCGGACAGGTGCAACAGCTCGACGCCAAAGTTGGAGGCTTTGCCCTGGGCAATAGTCTTTATCCAATCTTGCCACACGGTCATCAGTCTATTAGTCTCGGTCCAAAAGATCTGGTAGTGATGGCTAGTGACGGCGCTTTTGATCGCTTTGGCTATGGCAATGTCAGCGCATTTAGAAACTTTCTCAAGCAAGTTGGACCAAGAGCCCAAAGCATCAAACAAGCAATTTTGCATAAGCCCATACCCACAACCGGTGCCGATGACACCAGCTTTATCATTTTTGGCAGACCGCAAAGCTAGTAAAACAAAAGAGACGCAGGATTACTGCGTCTCTAAAAGTCTTGAAGGCTTGATTTAAGCAGCTTGCTTAACTGGCTCTACTTCGTGAGGGTTGTTGTTAACCATCTTGTCAAAGCGTTTATCTGCTTGAGTGGCTGCATCACCATCAGGATTGATTTTAGTCATTGAAGCCATTGTGGCTTGGAACTTCTCATTTTCCATTCTTTTATCGTCTTCGGTTTGTTTGAAGGCGTCCATCGACTTTTCGTTTTTAGTCTCAGGATCTTTGGAAAAATCGAGTAAAGCATTTTTTTGAGCGTTTTCTTGAGGATTGAATTTATTGCCAACAGCTGTCTCTAACTGCTGTATAGCTCCCCTCTTAACACCATCGCCCTGCTCCTTTGCCATTTCCCCGAGGGTCTTGTTAAAGTCGTCTAAAAGTCCGCCTCTGGCCTCAGGTGGCTGACCTAAGCTGCCGTGGTCATTGGCATCGCCTCTGGCCGACATTGCACCTTTTTCTGCGTGGTTTACTGACATAGGAAATACCAAAATGGATGGGACTGGTAAGGCTATATGTGAACTCCACCATTAGACATCTGCTGGAGGTCATTGTCAAGCACATTTTAACTTAAAGCGCCCTACCCCACAAATATAGCGAGAAGGTAACGCGCCGGGCAACTCAGAGCTTTTATCCCAACTGCGGCAAAAGTTCTCCAATGGTTTTAACCGAAAAACCATCTACTTCTCTCACCACAATCTCAAGATCTGGACCAAACTCACTCAAAAACTGGCGACAGAGGCCGCAGGGATAACATCTATAGTCAGTGGCACAGGCCACTGCACAAGCAACAAAATCCCGGGCGCCTTCACTCACGGCCTTGACCATGGCCGTGCGTTCAGCACAAATACCACTACCAATGTAGTTGTTCTCGACATTGCAGCCGCTAAAAATGCGTCCGTCACTAGTCAAAATAGCCGCCCCCACATGGTAGTTGGAGTAGGGAGCATAGGCCCGGGTCGCGGCATCCACTGCCACATCCAAAAGCTTTTGATAGTCGATTTGCTTATTCATTTAAAAAGGTTGATTGAGCCCAGCCAACCGATCCCCATTACTTGCTCTGACATTGGCTGCCGGTAGAGCCTTTGGCACGTTAGCGGCAGCACTTATAGCCTCTAACTCTTGCATGCGTGCATGAAACTGCTCGCCACCATAATTGCGAGGCAAACTGGCCTGCGGTGAAACGACTACGCCAAAAGCCGAAAGACCAGCAAGAGAGCGCTTCTCCACATCTCTATCGCCACAAGCCCGGGCTAATTGCAACGCTGAGCGATACTCATCCATGGCGCCATTGACGTCACCGATGCGCTTGAGTATGCCAGCCATTACTAGATGAGCGCCGCGATCCTGTGGATTGTCAGCCAGATGCTCACGTAATAGTGTAAGAGCCAGACCAGTATTGCCGCTGGCCAATAGTCGCTTGGCCTTGGCCAGTCTGTAACCATCAGCCAGAGCCATAGATTGAGCACTGGGGGGAGGCAAAGTCTGACCTATATATGTAACTGTAATTTGACTGACATCAAAACTATTGGCCGGCTCAGTCAAACTGATAGAGGCATGGGGCGAGAAGCGGTAAACCTCGACTGGATGAGCGCAATTGTCAAAATAGCGGCGCTCCGGTTGACCGAGAAAACTGCGTACTTGTTTGAGGTCAAAGCCTGACTTACGCATATGGCAAATCAGCTCGCGGTGCTGACAAGCCGCAGGCGGCGCACCAACTGTAGTGGCAGCAAAAACATTACTCTCTTGCAGACTAAAACTAGTCCCGGGCTGCTCCACTTTTGACCAGTGCAAGACTTTCTGCCCAAGGCAATAGCGCCCACGATCATCGGCACCGCCCAGCATCCTTTTGAGATAGTCACTTTGCAATAATTCTGGTCGGGCACTGACCTCCAGCATAAGCGGCAATATGCTACCGCCGGTGGTGCGCAAAATGCTGTGCGGCACTTGAGGTAGCGCTTTTACTGGCTCATTAAAATTGGTGTTTTTTGGAGGGTCGGCAAGAGCTGACGATAAAGCTGGCAGGGTTTGCGTGGTGCAAGTCAAAACCAAGCTCAACACGGCTAAAGGCAATGTCGTCCTGGCAAAAGGTCTTTGAATTGTCTTGAGGATTTTCATGATCCAACCGTCGGTAAGCAATAAAGGGCTGCAAACGCACTGGATACCCGGTCTTAAGTCAGACCTTAACGCCCGATAATTATACACAGGTACTCAAGATATATCTAGCTCCGTCAGTTAGCGCTCGCTAGCGCATTGTCTTAGTGCTTGATTCAGAGACTAAATGCTCTTAATTAACTAGTACTTGAGTCAATAAGCTATTTACACCCGACTTTCATTTCATATAGGGCTAAGGAGTAACCATTTCCCTTTTTGAAATAGAAGAGCCCCCAACACCCTTCCAAGACCTCTGGTACAACAACAACAAAAGCGATCTAGCGGCAATCCGTGCCCGGTTACAGCTCGCTCCAGTGTCTGGCTCTTCATAACAAAAACCCGCCGCAAGCTCCTGTGACTTCGGCGTCAACATCATGTGAGGTATTACATATGGCTCAAAAGCTCAATCTCAAGTGTTTTGCAGAGCAGCGCGACCTGATCACTCCCAACGGCAAGTTGGCTGTGCTCTGTGTCGACATGGACGGCACCACCATCGAATGTCAGCCCTACTTCGACGAGGCTTTCGATGAGTTCGCCATCCTGATGGGATTGCTCGGTGTCCCCGAACTCGAATCCCAGAACGCTCTCAAGCGTATCTATTACGGCAGCATGCCGCACCGCGGTTTCGAACGCCATCGCTTCCCCGAAGCTCTGGTCGAGACCTACCGGGATCTGCGCGACAAGTTCAACTTGACCCAGGTCACGCCCGAACAGGAAGACAAGTTCTTCTCCCTGCTCAAGGGCATCGGCTCAGCACCGTTCTTCCGCAAGCCCAAGCTTTTCGCCGACTGTGTCCAGGTGCTCACCCAGGCACATGAACGGTTCTTGCTTGTGGCTGTCACCGTCGGCGACTACGAAGCCCAGCTCTTCAAGATTCGCCAGAGCGGTCTGGAGAAGCTCTTCGACGACCGCATCATCACCCTGGAGGAGGGCAAGGACAAGCTCGTTGCCCAGCTCATCAAGGACTACAACATCGACCCCGAGTACTCTGCCTTCATCGGCAACAGCATTCGCTCCGATGGTGTCTGCCTCAACGTGATGAACTTCATCCACGTGCCCTTCGAGACCTCCCTGTCCAAGGACGGCGACAAGCTGCCCGAGAACACCGGCTTCAGCACGTACAAGGTGAAGAACTGGCGCGACGCGCAGGAGAATGCCATCAATCGCCTGATTCGTCAGCGCGACATGGCTCTCTCCGGTCTGATCGCTCCTGATGGTCGCAGCGGCGTCTGTGGTTCGCATGTGCGCAAGCCGCGCGCTACCACTCGCAAGAAGACCACTGCCTGATCCAGGCAGCTTGCGGCAAAAGCAGTGGCGGTCCAAAAGACTGCCACTGCTACGAAATTTTCTCCGGCTATTCTGTCCTCACGGACATCTGTGCTCGCATTTGAGCACAATTGCAAGGAGTAACAACAGATGATGCACCCCTACAAGGTCTTCCTCTTCTTCCTCTTCGCCACTGCCATCACCGCCCTCTTTGGCGTCGGTGTCGCGCTCCCCACGGGAGACCTGGCTATGTCGATGCTTTCGCTCGGCGTCACCTCGGTGGTCACCGCCCTTTGTGCACTGGCTGGCGGCATGGGCGTGACCATTTCCACCCGCGCCACTTTCAGCCTGATGCAGACCGGTCGTCTGATTCAGTGGCCTGCTTTCATGCTTTCGGCATGGGCTGGGCTCTCGATTTCGTCCTTCATCCTGGGCGCCGCTCTGACTGTCACCAGTGGCTTTTTGGCCTCTGCCGTGATTTTCGGTCTGGCCTTTGGCTGGGGCTATTTCCGCAAGGAAATCCCCTGGAAGGGTCGCACCTGGCTGCCGGCCAAGATGCCCAAGCGCTAAGCGCTAAATAAAAGAGGCTCAAAAGAGCCCGCAACATAAACTCTCAGGGTCACTTTCTCACAAGGAAAGTGACCCTTCTTCTTCCCTTTTGTTTTTTGCAACCTACTACTACTATCCATAGTATTCAATATTGATACTCAACCTTGTCCTTCAGGCATTGCACATTTGCTGGCAGGATTGGCTGCACTATCAATCTTTTTGGAGCGATTTGCATCAGTTTTATTGGGACGGTAAGAGCGGATCTGCAGATAGTCCTGTCAAATCCACACTGGTGAGCATTTTTAGCAACCGGGTCAAATTGGGCTGCGCTAGGGAGATTTGGTTAGCAACGACACAGTCACTAGCTTTGATATTGCCCCTGGGTGCCCGTCTTTGCTAGTTCTAGGCGTTCACATGCCAATTTCAATCTCAATAACTATCCAGGAGTCGTATTACTTCCAAGCAATCTAATCACATCACAGTTTGATAGTCGCAATAGCAATCTAAATGCTCTTCTTCCGCTTCTTCAGGCAGACGCAACTGGCTGCACAAATAGCTCTTGCTCAAGTTTGCCCGACCGATTCAACTACCTTTTAGGAATTATCCATGAACGAATTCATCTCAATAAAACTGGCTCACTTCCGCTTTAACGATTGCCCACAACCTCCGCACCACAGCGCCATCACGAAACTTTATCCTCAAATATTTTGGTCACAATCGTGCTTACTCAGAGAGGCTCATTGACCAGGTGCGCTTTATTCTCACTGCCCCGGGTCATCTTTCAGAAGTCCTGCGTGTCAGCCTCAAAGGCGTTACCTTTGATGGCGGTGCACCAGTAGGAGAGGCCCAAAAAGTAGTCGAACTAGCTGAAAGTATGGGATTCAATGTCACTTTTCCAGTCACCCTTGGATCTACCCGCGAGATGTCGGTCATAAGATCTGCCAATGTCGTCACCAATCTCAGCGAATTCACTAAATTTGGTGGCGTTACCGATTTGCAGTTTGCCCATGATGCCCTGGTCCTCAGTCATGACATTTATTTTGGCAAATGCTTTGATCTTGTCCAAATGCTCAATGCGGTCCCTCAAGACTGGCAAATTTTCGAGATGTTCAAGGCAGATCTCGGAATTACCGACCTGAAGGAACTGGAAGACCTGGTGCACGCAATTCTGGCCCGGTGTGAAACAAGAAGTACACCATTATTTAGAGTCAAATTGCAGGATAGTGACTTTATTACCAACCATGCCACAGTCGAACAATCCAAACTAACAGGCATGGCGCTAGAAATAGCCAATTTGATCAGGGCACTTGGTCTTGAGCACAGACAATCCTGCTTTAATAACGGCAAGTTTACACGTGAGACTTGGGGTCGCAGTGACGAGTTGTATGACCATCCAGCAGTGCCACAACCTGGCTACGAAGAATGGATCGAACTACAAGCCTTTTGATCTTTAGGCTTACTTAGTTTTGGTTGGACCTGGCGGGAGCTGTAAGCTCGCTCAGGTCTAACACCAAAAGATGCTAAAACAGCTAAGTCTCAACTGCTTTTTTTGCTTTTTTGCGCTTTTTGACCTTTAATGCGCCAATCTCAAGCAACAAACTACCGCTCTAACTCTCGCTCTTTGACTCTGCATCCAGAGATAGCATCTAGTACGGTGCGTCTTTTATCTTCTTTGCCAACAAGGATGTGCATGGCAGCCAGTGTGGCAAAACATGTCAGTCCAGTGAGCGCCAGTACTGCCGTGGACGGTGCATCGAGCACAGCACCATACTGCAATCTAACGTGATAAAAATAAGCATAAACGGCAATTAAAACCATTGCTGGAGTGAGACCAGTAAAGGTTTTGAGCACCATCGCTTCAGAGCGCACGATTTGCTTATTGAGGTCTTCTACATAGAGTCCCAGCAAAAGTTTGCCTGGAGTTGCCTGCACCTGAGATGCTTCAAAAGCAGCCTGATAACCCAGGATCGATATGAGAGTGACGATAGGCATACCCCAGTAAAAGAAGTTTAGAGTGAGATAGGCCAGATGGGGAACCCCCGAGACTGAATGAGCTACAGCAAAATAGACGAGAAACTCGCAAATTATGAGCGCCGACAAAATTGCAATATCAATTGTCTTTGCCATAAGTCTTTTAGCTAAATAGTTCTTTTGAGCCAGTTTTTCCAGCTCTTCACGACTCAGACCACCGCTGGCATTGAGCGCTGCCAGACGCACATCACGTGCACTCTGAGCAGCACCACCATCAAAATAATTGCCACAGTTGTCACACGATAAACGCACATCGGTAGAGACTGAGCCACAGTGCGGACAGATTAGCTTTGTCTTGCGCTCATGAGCTTCAATGGCAGCGATTTTTTCGGCAAGCAATGGATCAAATTCGCCAGTGACAGGATTACCCGGAGCACTCTTAATAGCCTCAATGGGCGTGTCGGCAGTGCGCTTCATGACAGTGGCATAAGAGCGCTCAGGATCAAGGGTAAGACGCCTGAGATTGCCACTCACAGCATTAGGGCGAGCGTTTTGATTACTAGCATAAGCGGCCGCACCAAAGGCGGCGCTGTTGTCAGCGTTCTTATTCATTGTCTTTAAACCATTTGGTCAGAAAGAAACTTTCTTTCTAGTAGTCAGGATATTAGCGCCATTAAATAAATACACGCCTGGAATTTAACATCCTTTAACAAAATGGTCAAATTCTATATCGACTGGATAAACACACCAGACAGGGAAGCACGAACACTAAAGCAGAATTTAGCTCTTTACAGCCATCTTAGCCATAAAGGCATCGATTTCATCGCGGTGAGGCAGGGCTGGGATTGCACCAGCTTTGGTGCAGGTAATTGCCCCGATAGCGTTTGCTGCCTGGATGATTTCAAAGAGTTTGGTTTGCTCCAGAGCAAGTAGGGCTTCCCGCTTATCAGCTTTGCCTTTAATCAAAGGCAAAAGACCAGCGATAACACCACTGTTAAAGCCATCACCAGCGCCAGTTGCTTCCACTAATTCCACTTGGAATCCAGGCACTTGTTTACCGCCATGCTTGGTAACAAAGTAGGCCCCACGGCTGTCCAGAGTAATAATCAAGAGTGGCACATTGTGCTCTTCTCTCAATTTTTCGGCAGCTGATGTATCTCTTGAGCCTGTCAAAAATTCCAATTCGTCTTCGTTAATTTTGACCACATCAGCCCAAGAAAGGGTATTGAGGATGGTTTTGCGGCAGGTTTCTTTGGAGGGCCAGAGACTGATGCGCACATTAGGGTCATAAGAGACAAGCATTTTGTTAGCACGAGCCATTTCCACCGCTTTTTTGGTGGACTCTTGAGCGGGGCTCTCGATGAGCGAAATAGAACCAAAGTGCAAAACAGAAGCAGAAGCAAACAGATGTTGTTTTAAGTCATTAGGCTGTAACTTGCTATCAGCGCAAGCAATACGGCTAAACTCTGCCAACTTGCGGTCACCAGAAGAAGTAGTGACTACATATGCCATGCGGGTTTGAGCACTGGGATCAAGCACGCTGGCTTCCACGTTGATACCTTCTTCTTCGAGCAAAGAGCGCAACCAGCGACCAAAAGCATCATCCGATGTACGTCCAATAAATCCAGTTGCTACACCCTGACGAGCAAGCCCTACTGCTGTATTAGCAGGAGCGCCGCCAGCTGCCTTGGTAAATTGCTGAGCGCTATCAAGCTCAGCTCCGACCGTTGTGCAGACCCAATCCACAAGGATTTCACCAAGACAAAGTACATCGGTCATTGAATTTTCTCCAAATAATTGCGCAAAAAGCTTGAGATGAATCCTTAGGCGGGCAATGCAAAATACCTATTGCACTATCCCTGGGAGTCATGCCCGGAGGTAGCAATAGATATCTGCTGGATTATAAAGTCTAGCGAGCTTTGCGTAGGTGGCTTAGAAGCTCTCGTTAAAGGATGTAAACCCAGCAGAGAGAGTGTCTGAGCGGTAATCCTCACCATAGCCTCGCAAATTGTTAAGCAAGCCATTTCTAATCTCAAGCCGGCATTAACTTGCCTTGGCAACCACCACAGGTCTAGGTTGTCATTATCTTCAACTTCCCCCAAAAGCAAAAACAAACAACACAAAAACCAACCGCAGTACCCATTCTCTTTAACCGCGCTGTCTCAGGTTCGCGCCGCGAGCCCTATCGTCAGCCCAACCCAAGCTAAAAGGAAACCCATCATGCGCATGGCACAGTATTACGGTCTCAATTCCCGAGCCAAGAAGCTCGTCCACAAGAAGGTCATGATCCGCGAAGTCGGCACGATGCATCTGCCCGATGGCAGCCGCGTCAAGTTCGACCGTCGCCGCCCCATCCCCGCAGCCAAAAAGCAGGTGATCGGCGACATCAAGACATACAACCCCCAGATTCCCCTGGCCCAGCTCTTCCGCTACACCCTCCCGGGTGGTGTGGTGTACGAGGAGTACATCCAGGAAGTGCTTCACTCCGGCGGCCCCTGCTACTTCCTGGCATTGCGCTCGCCTGACGGCACTCCGCTTGCGTCCTCGCTCTGGTCCAACGACGAGATGTACGAGCACGCCGGCTGATTGACCTGAACTGCCATGGTCCTCCTTCGGGAGGACCATGGCAAGTTCTTTTTTTTGCATTACTTATTATCTTTTATAGTATTAACCATTGGAACCGCAAAGGGCTTTCAAGAATCTATAATCCAAATACTAGCCACAAATATGGATCAGGCTTTTACGTTAAAATGATGACCGAAACATTTTTATTTGTCTGAGTCCACAATATAGATATTGGAGCAAGCACTGTGAATCGCAAAAGAATCAACGCAGCAATTAAGTCCTGGACTACCTTGACGGCAGTCAGCCTGGCAATTGGCTCTTTTGCCAACAGCGCCCTTGCTCAATCGCAGGCAACAAGCCAGGCTAGTGTTCAGGCATCAGGTCAGTCATCCAGCCAAGCCACCCAAAGGTCTTCGACTCAGGCTGGCACTCGTAGCGCCTCACAGGCATCGGGCAAACCCTCTAGCAATGCTCAGAGCCAGTCTTCATCTCAGGCTTCGAGCCAGTCCTCTCAATCTCGCATACCTGCCGGAGGCGCCCAGACGACTACCACCGGAGGCACCACAACCACCCCAAAGTCCGCATCAGCTACCCAAACGGTAGACCTGGTAGCGCTGGCAGGACCCACACAAATAACTCACACCGGTAATAAGTGGACCAATACTCCCAGCATAGTCTCACTCAAAGCCGGTCAAGACGTTTTGCCTCTAACCATGACTTTTACCAACGGCAATGAAGGCCGCAGCAAAATGACTGGTATCCGCATTTTTGTTAACGGTCGCAAAATCATGAGCGAAGCTGACTTCCGTGGCAAAGATACTGTTAGTCTCAAAATGGACGATGTACTCTCCGCTGGCGATACCCAAATGGAAGTGCAGACCTATGGTAAGGATGGCAGCAATCTCACCTGGGTTTTGACCACACCAAAAATCAAAGTATCCGACATCAAACCGGATAGTGTTGCACCAGGCGACAAAGTCACAATCAACGGCAAAAACCTGCCCAAGACTCTTTCCGCCTATGCTGTCACAATCGGCTCCAAGTCCGGCACCATCACTGGTGCTACAGACAAAGCTGTTACCTTCACTGTGCCTCAGGGTGTTGAAGGCGGCAAGCAGGTAGTCACTCTCTACATTGCTGGTGTCAAATGCGACCCACTGAGCATCAAAATCAAAGTCAGTCCTGAGCTTTCTGGCACCAATATGGTTGCCTGCCCAGCCCAGAGCCCACTTACAATTTCCGGTACAGGCTTCTCCACAAAACAGGGCGACAACGTCGTTACTTTTAACGGTGTCAACGCTTCTGTTATCCGTGCAACAGCAAACTCACTGGAAGTAATGGTGCCAGATCTGCCATTTCCTCAAGACGGTGTCGAGATTAAGGTCAAGTCTGCTGGCGTTGATGCCAAAAACACAATCAAGCAAGACCTCTCTATTCGCGTAATTCCCAAAGGCGAGTCTCTGGGACCAAACGGACCAAACTACTGATAGACAATCAATAACTCAAGGACCGGTACTTAGCTTTGCTAGGTGCCGGTTTTGCTGTTTAGTGCCAGTCAGCGCTCTGGCAGCAGCAAAGCAACCGGCATCAGCCCCGTCCAGCATCACATCACAGGCTAGGCGGCTCAAGGCCATGCTGTAACCCAGGCCGTGACCATTACAGCCAGCCAGATAGTGCAGCACCTTTTGCTGAGGCAAAGCTCCCACTAGAGGTAAGCCATCAGCAGTTGCGGCCATCACACCAGACCAGCGGTGCTGTATCTGGGCTCCGGCGGCCTCGCCAAAATGCTCTTTAAAATAGTGCTCCAGGACACCTTGCAGGGGTCTGGTCACTACATCTTCAAAGCCCACTTCATCATCTATAAAATGCTGCCGGGAGCCGCCGATGAGCATGCGCAAACAGGGCAGCTGTCTAAAGTATTCAAAGCCATAGTTGGCATAGCAAAGCTTGTCCACCAGCCGCTTTTTGAGAGGAGCGGTAGCCATCATTTGGCCACGCACCGGTTTGATAAAGTCACTGAGCAGTGGCTCCAACTGAGCTGTATAGGCATTTGTAGCCATAAGTACATGCGGCACGTTAATTTGATAGTTAGTCGTGCTCACAGCGGCTGACCCGTTGTTTATCTCTATAGATGCAATAGCCTGGTTTTGCAAGAGCTCGCAATCACTGGCGGCTAAAAGGGCTCGGACAAATTTGACTGGATTGACGCCAAAGTCACCTGGATTATGGATAGCGCCATAAAAGCCCCTGTCTAATGGATCTTCGCTGCATAGGCTTAATTCAAAGCCGTCTTCTTGCATAGCTTTAGCAGAGCGCGAGAGATCTTCCAGTTCTTCCAGTGATGACGCCAGTATGTAAGAGCCGCAAGGATCGTATTCGATATCGATAGCACGGCTCTCGATAAAGTCTCTAATTAACTTCTGGCTTTGTTCACCCATTTGATAAATCAGCCTAGCTGTGTCTCTGCCGTATTTTTGGATGCAGGTATCGTAATAAGTATGGATACCACGCAGGACAAAGCCACCATTGCGCCCAGATGCGCCACTGGCAATATGACCACTCTCGATTAAGACCACTTTGAGCGGGCGGGTACTTTTGCCGTTACGCTCGGCAATATATTGAGCGGCACTGGCCCCCATTACGCCACCACCGATGATGGCAACATCAAACTCCAGAGCTTGCCTCACACTGCTTTCCCCAGAATCTTCAGCCATCCAAAGAGATACAGTCATTAATTGCTCCAGCTTATTAAGCAGTTATCAATAGCACCTAGAGCCAAACAAATCGTTTAGGATCTACTAGTAGATTTTGCCCAAAACAAACAAATTATGACTTTATCCGAACTTAAAAGAACCCTGGAAGAACTAGAAGAGCGCCTGACGAAAGTCGGCGAATATCTTTGACCGGGATAGCTTTGAAAAAGAACTGCACGCCTTAACAGAAGAGACACTTGAGCCTGACTTTTGGAACGACCAGAAGCACAGTCAAAAGGTAACCCAGCGCATGAGCAGGATCAAAAGCATCCTTGATATGCGTCAGTCCTGGGACGATCAAATCAGCGACAGTCGAGTGCTTTTAGAAGTAGCGCTGGAAGAACAGGCCGAGTCCGAGGCCCCCGCCATTGAACAGAGCTTCAAAGCTCTTGACGCCCAGCTTACCAAATACGAAATCACCCGTTTGTTAAGCGGCGAGTATGACGATAGCTCCGCTATCGTTAGCATTAGCGCAGGGGCCGGGGGGACAGACGCGCAGGACTGGGCAGAAATGCTCCTGCGTATGTACACAAGATGGTGTGACCGGCGCGAGTACAAGCTCGAAATGTTAGATCTCTCCCCCGGGGAAGAAGCCGGTCTTAAGGGAGCTACTTTTAGAGTAGACGGTCCTTTTGCCTATGGCTACCTCAGCTGCGAAAAGGGCGTGCATCGCCTGGTACGCAAGTCTCCATTTAAGTCTGGCAACGACAGCAGACAGACAAGCTTTGCCGCCATCGATGTTTCACCGATGATGGATGACATCGATAACCTCGTAGAAATTCGGGACGATGATATCGAGGTGGACACAATGCGCTCCGGTGGAGCCGGTGGTCAGAACGTCAACAAAGTAGAGTCAGCTGTGCGTATCCTGCATAAACCGACCGGTATCGCAGTCAAATGTCAGCAAGAACGCAGTCAGCTGCAAAACAAGGCCTTAGCCATGGAGCTTTTGCGCTCCAAGCTTTTTGCTATTAAGCAACAGGAGCGCGAAGACGAACTATCCAAGATCAAGGGTGAAAGCGTACAGGCCACTTTTGGTAATGCCATACGCTCATATGTACTCGATGATCGCATGGTCAAAGACAACCGCACCAAAGTAGAAACACCCAGAGTTGAGGCCGTTCTTGATGGCGACCTCGATGAATTTATCGAGTCCTATTTAAGGTTTAAAGCAGCACCTCGATAAGCCCTGTGGGGCATACCTGTTTTAGCCAGTGTTATATACCATACCTATATAACTGGTTGTTTACAAAGACGGTTTTACTCATGACAACCTCCTCGCTCACCTGCGCTATCGGCCCCCATAACGCATTAACGAAACAAAATCCGCAAAACAGCCACCATTAGCGGCTTTTCACCGTCAAAGCATCACCCTGAGTATACCCCAAAAATATCCCACTCTAGGGGTTAACCCCAGACCACTTGTCAACGTTACAATTGCCCAGCCTGCGGTTATTACGCAGACCAATGACAACCTCTTTTTAGCGCCGTTTCAAAGAGCGATTAGCCTTTTCTTTAGCTTTCCAAGAACCCCTATATATGAGTCCAGAGAAATGTTTTGAGCGGCTCTCCGCGTCTGATACGTTGAGCATATTCACTGGTATTCCCATCTCATCTCTTAGGTCCTCAAAAAAACCCCAATTCTCCGCAACGGCAACCATCAGACAAGCAAACAGCCAACCCTCATGCAGGTCCGGAATTGCCACACCCAGTGAATCTCTAGTAACGCCCAACCAAACCAGGTTAGCGCGAACGAGGATCAGGCTTTAACGAACCGCCGTTGCCGGATCAAGAGATGACCGTTGTACCTAAAACTTCCTGTTCCATCTCGCTAACTACGCTAATGACGACAGCTCCGGCTGCTCTGATCATGCGTTGTGGCGATTCGGCTGCTTTGAACTCGGCTGAGGTCAACACCTCGTGCCTGTCTCGGAGCCTTGTTCTAACCGAGCAGCTCACGCTGCTTCAACTTCCTATCTAAGGAGGCAAATTTATGTCATCTACTGGCCAAGAGCTCACCGAATTGCTCGGGCTCAAGTCCAACGTAGTCGAGACGATCACCTACCGGGAGTTTCTCCTTCGTCTGAAGGAACACCCGGAAATGGCCGACTCGGCTGCTGCGACTCTGGTCCGCGCAATCGAATCCAAGGGTGAGGTGAAAATCGAAAACTCGCCGCCGGAACTCCGTCCCTATCTGAAGATGCTCCAGCGGGAGAACATCCCCACCTGGAATGCATTCAAGCACGTCCGTGGTTCGCAGCGCACTGTCGCTCGCATCCTGGACGACCTTCGCGCTGCTGCCGGCAACGGCTATCAGCTGCGTCTGGCGCTTCTTCTGAAGGGTGGACCCGGCTCCGGCAAGTCTCACCTCACAAACGCCTTCAAGGAAGCCCTCGAAGGTGAAATCGTTTATGCCGTGGACAACTGCCCCGTCCACGAAAATCCCATCAACCTGCTCAATCTTCTCAAGCCGGAACAGATCGATAAGATCGCCGAGTCTCTGAAGATCACGGACAAGGATCGGGATCAGGAGTACAAAGCCGCTGTCAGGGCAGCTCGTGGCAGCCACGAACACAAGCCTGTGCGCAAGCCGTCTTTGCGCAATCTCCTCGCCATCGCCGGTCAGCCCTGCCAGCATTGCTGGAACGCTGTCATGAAGGCGTCGGAAGGTGAAGAAGCCAACCTCTCCGAGGTCAAGGTCACGGCACTCCGTCTCTCCAGTCGCAGCTTCGGCATCGCCACCTGGAGCAAGAACTGCACCCTCGCCGCCACGCTCGAACAGGGCAGCCGCGGTATTGTCGACATGCCCGAACTCTTCGGTTCGGCGGCCGGCAACAGTAAGGATGGCGGGAACACGGTTGACGCCGATGAACTCGACATTCTCCTGGAGGCCACCAACGACCGGCAGATTCCTGCTGGCTGCGGTGAAGTGTGTGGCGATAAGGGAGACCGCAAGGGCTTTCTGCCGCTGGACGCTGTGCTGTTCGGACAGACCAACGACGGTTCGTACGAGCGCTTCATCAAGGAGCAGGCCGACCCCGACAAGTTCACTCGTCGGCTGGCCATCTTCAATGTGCCGTACATCACGTCGGTGTCGGAAGAGGAATACGCCTATCGCGCCGAAATCGCGAAAATGCGTGACCAGCCTCACTTCGACCCCATGGTGCTGAAGATCACGGCCTTGCTTGCGGTCATCAGCCGCATGACCAAGGACAACACCGAGGTCGACATCATCAAGCGTGCCCGCATGTACGATGGCGAACAGCTTGCGGTCGAACGCAAGACGCCGCCGGTCACTGCCGCTGCCTCCACCTCGGCCAACGCTGCCAACCCGTTTGGCAACTACGGTACCAAGGGTGGTGCGACGAGCACACAGCCGGCCGCCAAGAAAGTGACCAACTACTGGCAGGTCGGTGACTTCTGGGCCACCGCCAGCAAGGACGAAGGCATGCACGGGCTCAACATGCCCGACATGCTCAAGATCATCTCCGAGGCTGTGTCGCTGGTGTTGACCAACGCCAATGGCACCGACAAGCCCTGCATCAGCACTCTCGAGATGCTGCGCTTCCTGCGCGGCAAGATCGCCGAGATGTCCGCCAAGCCCGGTCTGACTCCCAAGCAGATCGAGGTCCTCAACAACTGCAAGGAGTACCTCAAGGGCCCCGAGTCCATGCAGTCCAAGCCTGGTCTGCTGGAGGAGGAGTATCGCCGTGTGCTGAAGCGTCAGCTCATGAGCGTCGTCTCTCCCGACTTCGACACGCGCGCAAGCACGCTGTTCGAGCGGTACCGCACCCATGCCAACGCGTGGGCTGGCGGCCAGAAGGAGACGTTCGAGGAAGTCATGCAGGCAGGCAAGCTCGAGAAGCGCCGCGTCAAGACCAACTTCGACGGCATCCTCGAGGACCTTGAGACCCAGATGGGCATCAAGGATGACAGTGAGCGGGAAACCTTCCGTCGCTCTGTCGAAGGTCACATCCTTTCTATCACCCGCCGTGCTCGCGCTCTCGTCGAGAACGATGGTGATGAGGACGATGACGTATCAACGGATGAGAACAACGGAGCCCAGATCAACTGGCGCACGTTGCCCAAGCTGGCTGAAGGCATCGCCAAGAAACTCAATGACGAGGCGGCCAAGAAGCTGGAACGCATCCTGAAAAGCGAAATCGAGCTCACTGATGAGGACAAAGAGATGCGTCGTGACGCACTCAAGAAGTTCTCCGAACTCGGTTACACCGAGCGCTGCGCCCGTGTAGCGCTCATGTACTTCAACGACTATCAGCTCTACAAGAGCTAAACCTGAGGAAATTCATCATGGAAACCAACACCTCTTCCAAGTTCTCTTTCAAGACCTGGCTCGCTGCTAAGGGCAAGGTCGTTAGCGAAACCGAGTCCGCCAAAGCCCGCCTGATGCGCCTCGTGCTGCAGAAGGGCGAGAACGACGCGGCCACGATTCGCGCTCGTCGCATCTACGGCAACGACTCGCTCGTCTCCTTCGACGCCTTCAAGAACTTCTACGGCGTCGACCGCGCGGTCTACACCATCGTCAACTCCTACATGCTGCCCGCCACCATGGGTGGTGAGACCGACAAGCAGGCCATGGTCTTGATCGGGCCTCCGGGCGCCGGCAAGTCCGACCTGGTCACCAGCATCAAGGCGCTCTACCGCCAGGCTGCACCGATCCCGTACCTGAAGCACAGCCGCAACCACGACAACCCGCTGAGCCTGTTCTACATGGTTCAGTTCGTCGCGGAAAAGGCCGCTGACGCCGAAGACCTGGTCGACGACGCTTTCGCCAAGCGCGTCCAGGCCGTCAAGGTCGAGATCCTCACCGAGTGCGGTATCGACTCCCTGCTCGACTTCGACGCCGCCGGCGTCTCGGGCATCGAAGCGCTGGCCGCTCTCGACTCCGACGCGATGGTCAAGGCCATCGTCGCTGGTCTGGGTCTGCCCCGCTCCACTGCTTCCGCGGTCGGTAACCCCGAGCCGCTGGTGCAGGCTGCGGTGATGGGCCTCTACGGCTTCAAGAAGGCGATCAAGATCGCCGACTACCCGATCGAATACATGCGTTTCACCGACGACTACACGGGTTCGAACGGCATCGTCGACGTGGCGGAAGTTCAGCCGCTCAACTTCGACATCGGCGAGTGGATCGGCTCCGAGAACATCGGCCAGCTCGGTCAGTTCGCTGAAGGTGACCCGCGTTCGGTCAACCTCAACGGCGCCTTCAACAAGGGCAACCGCGGTCTGGTGATCCTCACCGAGGGTCTCAAGAACCCGCCGGAAGCTCAGCGCGTGCTGCTCGAGGCCCTGCAGGGTCGTCGCGTCAAGCTGCCGGCTCCGCTGGCTGGCTCGGTCTTCTTCGATGGCTTGATCATCATCCACTCCAACGAGGGTGAGTACGACAAGTTCATCAAGGTCCGCGAGAACGAGCCGTACGCCGACCGCTTCTTCCGCATCTGGTTCCCCTATCCGCTCGAGATGTCGCAGAACCGTCGCGTCATCGAGAAGTTCTGGAAGAGCTCCGAGTTCGCCAAGCCGGTGGACAAGGGCGGCGTGCACGTCGACCCCGACGTGTTCGACTACCTGGCTCGCCTCGAGGTGCTCACCCGCATCTCCGACGACCCGTCGGTGTCCCGCAACACCAAGGCCGATGCCTACGATGGTCGCGAACAGCGGGCTCGTGGCATGGGCACCAAGGTGTCCACGATGGACCTGCGCGAGCGGGCTTCCATCCGCGAAGGCCTCGATGGTCAGTCGCCCCGTGAGACCAACAAGGTGATGCAGCTGGTCGCCGCCAACGTGCGCGGCCGCGGCAACACGGTCACCACGGCTCTGATGCGCGACGCGCTGCGCGAGTGGTACAAGGGCACCGTCACCGACGAGAAGAAGCTGGCCACGCTGCTGGGCTTCCTCCGTATGGACCTGGACGAAGTCCGTCGTCGCACCCTGTCCCAGTGGGTCCTGGCCTCCATGGTCGAGGGCTTCAAGGACGAGTGCCAGTCGTCCTGGGACAAGTACCTGGACAACATCACTGCCTGGTCGACCAACCAGTCGGTGAAGAGCGCCAGCGGCTACTCCAAGTCGCAGCCCGGCGGCGATGAAGCGTTCATGCGCGAAATCGAGTCGGATCCGGATTGGGGCGTGACCTCGGCCGAAGCGCCGAAGTTCCGCGCTGAGATCCTGGCCGCTGTGAACCAGTGGATCCGCGACAACAACAAGACGAAGGGCGTCAGCTACACCTGCCACACGGCGGTGCAGAAGTGCCTGGAGCGGTACGTCCTGAAGAAGGTCCGTACCGGTGCCCGTCTGTTCTCGTCCTCGAGCGCCCGCTCGAACGAGGATCGCGCCAAGATCAACGCCGCCAAGGATCGCCTGGTCAACCAGTACGGGTTCTCCGACTGGTCGGCTGACGAGCTGCTGCGTGAGGCGGAGGAAAACTCCGACTTCTTGGTCGAGAAGTAAGGCATAGCCTGGGGTTCTAGATTCAGTTCTTAGAGCCTGGGCCAGTCTGTGGAGCCGGTAACTTTCCCCTTAAAAGGAAGGCTGCCGGCTTCCTACTTTCAGGCGGATAGTCAGGGTTAGCTCTGGCTCTCCTATATCTAGGTCCTGTTTTTACAACATCTATCTACGGATTAACCTCCAGGAGGCAGTGTCTATGTCAACCAAGAAAAGTACTGAAAAGCCTGGAGTGACCACGAGTCGCTTCAGCTTCGTTGCTCCGGGTGAAGATAACCTTATCCCGATTCTTGCCGCAGGCGGCAAGAGCTCCATTTCGCCTCCGGGTCAGGGCGGTGACAAAACCGAACGTGACCGGCAGCGCTACAAGGAGCGTCAGAAGGGTAAGCTCAAGAAGAAGATGGGCGACATCATCGGTGATAACCCCATCATCACCCGTCCCGGCAAGATCAACGTGCCGGTAGATCCCGAACAGGAGCCGATCTGGCGTCCGGGCCGTGATGGTTCGGGTCAGGGCGGTCCCGGCAAGGGCAAGCCTGGGAGCGATCCCGGCGAGTACGTCGAGATGGACTTCGAAGAGTTCATCGAGATGTTTTTCGAATCCATCGGCCTGCCGAACATGCTCAAGAAGATGTTCGCTCAGACCATGGTCAAGACCTTCAAGCGTCGTGGTCTCACCAACCACGGTCCGCGCTCGCGCATCAACAAGCGTGCCACTGCTGTCGCCCGGCTTCGTCGTGCGGCTGCGGCTCGCAACGTGCGCCCCGAGGAGTTCGTCGAGAACTTCGAGGAGAAGTGTCAGGCGGCTTTCGTCAGCTACGTGTTCTGGTCGTACATGCAGTCCGGCAAGGGTGGAGCCCCGCTCTTTCCCCAACCGGCGTATGACGTCACCGATACCACGGGCAGTGTCGACGCCTTCCTGGCCGAAATCGAAGGTGCCATCGAGTCCGATTTGATCGCGGACGAAGACATCCCGGCCTTCCGTCAGGAAGTGTTCGAGGCTGTCCGGGACTACCTGAGCGAAGTGCAGGGCTCTGAAGTGGCGCCGTTCACGGTCCACGACAACCTGCGCATGCGTATCGCTGCCTACGTCTTTGGCAAAGAGCGCAACGGCGAAGGCATCCCCAATGTCATGGAAGTGCCGTTCCACAAGAACGACCTGCGCTTCAACCGCATCGAAGAAAAGGATGACCCGGACTCCAAGGCCTGGGTTGCCCTCGTACTGGACCGCTCCGGGTCCATGAGCGGTGATCCGATCATCATCGCCAAGGCGTACTTCTTCATCTGCGTCTTGTTCCTCAAGACGAAGTACAAGGAAGTGGCGATCTCCATGATCAGCCACGACGCCCAGGAATACCTGTGGAAGACGGAAGAAGAGTTCTTCAAGATTGGTGCCGGCGGTGGTACCGTGGCCGTTCCCGCATGGGAGCTGGTCTTCAACATCGCCGAGTATGGGGCTCGCTCCAAGACCACCAATGTTTCTGCTGGACCCTATCCGGCAGCGGCATGGAACCGCTACATGTTCCACGCCACGGACGGCGATCTCTTCGACGGAGAAGAGGCGATTCGGGACTGGTTCACCAAGATCATCCGGGCGCCTTTCAACTACGTCGGCTATCTGGAGGTCGGCACTTCGTGGAGCGGACGGAGCGGCTACAGCCTTGGCGGTCAGGCCTTGAAGGGTCTGCCCAACGACGTGAAGGCGCACCTTGGCATGGCGAAAGCCAGCCAGCTCGCTGATGTACCTGAAGCATTCAAGCAGATCCTGGATAAGGATCGGCAGCAAGGAGTATAACTATGAGCGCAAATCTCGCAAACCCGCACTACACCTATCAGCGCGACATGGAGCTGCTGATGATGTGGGATAAGAGGATGGCGGCCGCTGCTGCACGCATCGGTCTCACCTATTACCCCATCGACTACAAGCTCACCACCGACGCGCAGGTGACTCAGGTGCTCCCGTACGTTGGCATGCCCAACGACTACGTGCACTGGAGCAAGGGCAAGGAAGCGGAGAAGAACCGCAATCAGGGTTACGGCGGCCACATCTATGAGATGGTGCTGAACACGAACCCGTCGATTGAGTACCTCTCCACGACCAACACCCTGCCCATGCAGTTGCACGTGATGGCCCACGCGACCTACGGTCACGTGGTCTTCTTCAAGAACAACAAGTACTTCGGCGAAACCATGCCGGAGTCAATCATCGCTCGGCTGGCTCAGGCGCGCACCAAGATCGATGCTCTGGTCGCTCATCCCGACTGGGGCTGGGAAGGCTACGAGTACTACATGGACGCCCTCCACGCGCTGGAGAACCATGTGGGCTGGTTGCCGACCATCAAGGATCAGCGCACCGACCGGCAACTGCGCGATGAGCTCAAGCAAGAGCTGGCCAACCTGCGGCGCCGCGTCCTCTCCGAGGGCGAAGTGTCGCAGTCACTCAAGGTCCAGCTGGAGCGCCAGGCTGCGCAAATCGAGCAGACGCTCAAGCGCTACCCGATTCAGCCGCAGGCTGACTTGCTCGGCTTCCTCATGGACCCCGAGAACACGCCGCACCTGCCCGACGAAGCTCGGATGCTGGTGTCCATCGTGCGTGACCGCTCGCTCTACTTCCAGCCGCAAGGCCGGACCAAGTTCATGAACGAAGGCTTTGCCAGCCGGTGGCAGCGGGAACTCCTGCTGCAGCCGGAAGTGGCCATCCCGCTGGAGTATCGCTTCGACCTGGCTCAGTCCTGGAACATGCACTACCAGGTGGCGGTGAACAACTACTTCGACCCCTACGCCATGGGGCTGAACATCTGGGACTACATCGATCGCACCTACGGCTACGACGAAAAGGATGCCGATGGCAATGTGATCATGGACACAGTCAAGGCCAAGGAGCTGATCAAAGACGCCGATGGCAACTACGTCGAAGGACGCAAGTACATCACGTCTCAGGTCGTGCGCCGCAACCGCGACAAGATGTTCCACGTCCTGGAGAACTACGACGACAACCGCTTCGTCACGGAGTTCATGAACGAGGAGCTCTTCGAGTACCTCAATCTGCAGACTCTGGACTGGGTCAAGCGCGTCATCGTGATGATCAACAAGACCCTGATCAAGAGCGGCTGGAATCGCAAGCACGTCTTCAACAACCCGCTGCCCCTGTCCCTCGAGGACATGATGGCGGTGATTCAGACCTGGTCCCAGGTCCAGGAGACGAGCGAAGCGTACCACGAGGAGCTGGGCACGCCCCTGTTCCCTGTGCCGGCGCAGACGCTGCAGCAGATGGCCACGGTCATCCAGATCGTCGCAGCGTTCGACCAGAACAAGCACAAGGCTCGCCGCATGCTGGCCATGCGTACTGCCTACCATTCTGTGCCGAACATCACGGTGCAGGACACGGGCAAGTACACCGACGGCGTCTGGACTCTCAAGCATGAGTTCGACCCCAACTTCGGTCCTCTGATGCAGTCGGAAGCGCGCACCACCCTGCGCTACTTCCGTCGTCTGTGTGGCAACGCCGTCCGTCTTCTGACGATGGAACCGCCCGTGGACAGCCGAGGCCGGCCGACTGGTCCGCCGCGTCCGTTTGAGTACTTCACCGAGGACGGCGATATCGTCAAGGAGCGCTGGCTCTAAACGATAACCTCTGTGCGCCAACCGGGGCAGGCTACATGTGCTTGCAGCAATGCGAGCACATCGCCTGCTCCGGCTTGTTTTAACAGGGCAATCGCCCCTCGACTAACTCTACAGGAGTCTATTCTATGAAAATCACAGATAAGGTCCTCCAGCGGACAATCGACCTGGCACTTGTCGCCAAGCCCGCAGCCAATGCGGTTTTTGGTGGCGATGCCGACTGGTCGCGCCCGGTCTGCTACGAGGTCACCAACAGTTCCGAAACCTTCGTGCGCATGCCGCATGGCCAGTACGCAGTACGGGTCATCTCGCGTCATGCCGTCGACCTGCTTGTCCACGTGGACGGGCAGCTGCGTAAGCGTGTGTCGCTGCCCAAGGGCATCAACTACATCGACACCGACGGCGATGGACAGCCGCTCTTCTTCCTGTCAAAGGGAGAGACGGCCAAGTTCGTCCCGCAAAACGACCAGGATGCTACCGATGGTGCTCCCATCGTTGCCGCCGAACAGGGCCAACTTGGTCTTGCCGACGACAACGTGCAGGTGCCGCTGGTTCCGCCTTCCGGTCATGGGCTGGTCTTCGTCGTGGCCCGCTTCACGCCTGAGCTGACCCCCGGTCTCAAGCCGCCGGCTCAGGAATACGAAGCGACGTTCCAGATGAACGCACCGCAGGACCACGACGAGCTTCTGGCTTCGTCCAACCTGCTCCACATGGTGCCGCCGGACACGCTCATCAACCTGGACGACGAACTCAGCTTCGAGCCCTCGCAGAAGCATCGTCCGTCCTTCGTGTGCACCTGCACGGGCTGCCGTCATGGCGGCTCCATGCGCAACTTTTAAGGGGGGACATCAACATGGCTCTCTGCACAACTTGTCAGGGTAAGCACACCCTCAACGTTCCGGGCAAATGCGTCAGCTGCAGCTCGCTGACCACCCACTTCGCCTACGCTCTGTGCGACGCTTGCAGCGCCAAGCAGGACGAGTGCGAGTGGTGTCAGACGCCGCTTTCGGCTGGCGCCAATTCCCCCCTCGCCGCCACCGCCACCGGTGTGTTCTTCGTCACCTGCCGTGACGTCCACGCCGGTCAGACCTTCAAGCTCCGCATCGGCGAAGAAATTCACGTGATCCTTCCCGAGGACCAGTACAGCTGGAAAGAGTGGGACGTCAAGCCTCCGCTCAACCGCTCGATGTTCCGACTGAAGAGTCGCGGCGGCTTCGTTCCCGACCCGGGCAATTCGCAATACGGCACGCGTGAAATCGTGTTCGAGGTGCTGGCCAACGGCACTGCGGACATCGAAATCTACGAAGTGCAGCGCACCTGGTCCTGGGGCTGGAGCGGCGGTCAACAGACTTCGCAACCGGTGCCCGGTGGCAAGGTCTGGAAGGCGACATACGACGTCAAGTAAATGACGCGTCAGCAGTAATCTCTGAAGAGCCGTTGAGGATACCAATCCTCCTCGGCTCTTCTTTTTTTCAATTTCTATTATATGCTTTAGTGTATTAAGCCTGTCTCCTATTTTTCTGCCGCCAACTGTCAGTTTGTTATTAGCACCCGAGCGTTTCTACTAATAGTCATGAAACACACCATATCAATCACGTTATCACTTGCTCTGAGCCTCCTGGGCAGCCTCACTATGGCAGGCAATGTCTTTGCTCAGCCCAGTAAAACAACGCCCCTCCTAAGGCAAGACAAAGCCCTCGCCAGCAAATTAGCTAAAGACTCATATCCCAGACTGCTCAAAGGAAAACCCGGACCCGACACCGATGCGGCAATAAAAATTGCCCGCGCCGCTTTTGCTTCGCCCGAGCCCCATCTATACGACGCCGCCTACCGACTGGACGCCGGACGCTTTGGTCTTGTGCTCGCCCCCAGAGATTGGCACGGCTCATCTCCTACTGTCAAAGACGGCAAATACACCTGGCCTCAAAAGACTCCTGATAGCGACAATCTCTTTTTTGACCCTGCCTTTTTTGCCTTCAAAACTAGCGGCGGAGTACATCCATCCATTTACCTACAAAAGGGCTCTCAAAACGGCGTTCACTTTGCTATCAGACAGTTTTTTGCAGGTCCAGAAGAATACTATGACCTGACCCTGGTAAATGGCACAGAAGCACTCGGACCACTCTTTAGTCAGCTAGAAAGTACTAAAGGCATTGCTAGCAGCCAGGTACTATGCAATCACAGCTGGCTCAGTCCCTGGATCTACAAAAGCGCCTCTACAAATCAGGTCTTTGCTATCACCACAGGCAACCAGGCAAAGTGCCTGGACAACTGGCAAATCTATCAAATCGATAGTACGGGCAAAGCCACAAATATAGGCACAATTGGCTTTATGCCAGAGTTTGCCCATACCTTTGACGTAATACCCAAAGGTCCTCTCAAGCAAATGGCGCTTGTATTGGACCAGATGATAGGCCCTGCTAGCCCCGATAACGGCGGCTTTAATCCTCCTGCCAGACTTAAAACCAGGATCAGACACATGTGGGCCAATTTGCTTTACCGCCCCCAGGCCATGGAGCAACCACCAGACACAAAAGCAGCAATCAATCTGGCAATTAGCAAATGGTCGCAAGAATCCTCCAGCAATTTTGCCCAGGCGCGCAAGCTTAACGCCCTCTATCCAGCCGCTCTTAAGCAGCTTACCGAGTACTATTTAAGCAAGCAACAACTCGGTGCCCAGGAGGCAAAAACCCTGGCTAACAAAAACCTAGAATCAGCTTTCCGCACCCATTTTGATCTCTGAGGCCGCGAGCGCCCAACTGGATCAGCAAAATGATCTATTTAATAACAAATGACCTGACCACTTTTGATTGCCAAAATCACCTTGGTCATCGATCAACATATGCATGCATTTAGCAGCAACCAATAAGCGCACCTTTTATAGTACGGCTCAATGAGCCAATTAAGCGCAGACAGCCTGGCACCATATTTGGCATCACCATAAAATTGGTCTGCTTAACCTGGGAGTAAATTGGTATGCATCAATTTTTGCCAAAACAGGCTTAAACGGCACTCATTTTTTACTGCTCGCAAAACAGCGAGAGGTTTTTGCATAAAACGCCCATTCATTACAAGCAGATCACTCTAGCAGTGATCAGCGAGCTACGCTAACCATCAACCACTAGTTGCAAAACTGTACCAAATCAGAACGGTCTAATAAACCTTGGTTGAAGCAAACTACTTGATCACTTCAGAACCCTTATCAAGGGCAAAAGGTTGATGTATTGAGATGCTTACCAGTACTTACACTGAATCACTTTCTAGGCGCTAAATATACGTTGTGATAGCTTTATCTATCGTCTTAACAAAGTGCTTATAAAGTTCCGCGCGCGCGCGTGCGAAGTATTTCATTAGAGCTTTTATGGTTTCTTTCGTTTTACGTAAATGGCTAGGTTAAGGGAGTTATTTTTCCTCCCACCCAAAAAAAGACTCTTTCACCACCAAACTTCCCCGTGACCCCAGCTCCGACTCAAAGCACTCTGCTCTAACAAGCAGCGCTGAGAGTCAGCCTCAAAGCTTCGAGTCACTGCAATCGCAATCTGCGTTGCATTTACGTTCGTCTGCCCCTGGCAGTTCGGGCTAGCGCCATCTCCTGAGCGCCGACGCTATCCCGAAAAACCACCTTTTGTTCTAAATGCGCGCTCTCCTAACATTTGGAGGACTACTAGCATGATTCACTTCATGAGCCCTTACCTCTTGGCGCTCATCCCCATTGTGCTTGGAATGCTCTTCGTCGCCACGCGGCGTCGCAAGAGCTACGGTCACACGCAGGTCGACTCTCAAAAGAATCTGCGCACTCTGTCTCTCATCAGCAAAGTCCCCGTACTTTGCCTGGCTGGCTTCCTCACTCTGTTGTGCCTGGCTATGGCCAGACCGACTCTGCCGGAGGCTCGTAGCACCAAGGTGATCGAATCTCGCGACTTTATGATCGCAGTCGACGTCTCGGGCTCGATGGATACGGATATCGCTGACCCCAACCAAAAGGCAATGGCGGGTGGCAACACTCCCCAGACCGACGCCGATGGCAAGCCCATCAAGACGACGCGTCTGACCGTGGCCCGCAAGGCCATCGAACAGTTCGTACCGACTCGTCAGGGAGACCGCATCGGTCTCATCTACTTCGACGACGAAGCGTACTTCAGCTGGCCTCTTACCACCGACTTGAACTTGATCTCTGAGCGCAATCTGCTCACTGGCAAGTACACCGGCGGCGGCACCAACTTCGACGGACCCGACGAGGCTGGTTACAGCAAGATGGGACCCCTCCAGGCTTCCATCAATCACTACAAGGAGCTGGGCCAGGCCAAAACCAAGGTGATCATCATGGTCACCGACGGCGAAGCCAGCATCAAGCCGGAACGGCTGCAGCAGCTCCTCGATCAGCTCAAGGCTGACAACATCAAGGTCTACGTCCTCGGTGTTGCGGAAGGCTGGGTCAACAACTCAAGCTCCACACAGGACCTGCGCAAACTGTCCGAACTCTCGGGCGGCAAGGTCCTTGTCGTGGGCGACGCCAGCGCGATGCAGGCCGGATTTGACGAAATCAACAAGCTCGAAAAGTCGAGTGTTGAAGTGGAGACCACTCCCTTCTTCCGCGACATCTACGAGTATTTCGTCTTCGCAGCCCTGCTCCTGGCGCTCATCTTCGCCGTGACTGCCGCCTTCATTCGTGAAGACGTTTAGTCATCACCTTCAACGGAGTAGAACTATGGAAAAGAAAATATCTATGGCTCGGCGTGTGATGGTGGTACTGACCGTCATCGCCGGCATCCTCACTTTCTCTGCCGGAATGTATTGCTACCAGTGGTCGGACAACGAGCGCATCCTGTACAACCAGGGTCTCGCCGCCTACCGCTCTGGTGACCTGCAGACCGCCATCAAGTTTTCCGACCAGACGCTGGCCGCTTACAAAGCGCGTCGGCAGCTGACCTGGACGGAACGTTTCATCTTCCCCAAGCCTGACAAGCCGCTCGCGGCCCAGGCGGCCTTCCTCAAAGGTCGGTCGCTGCTCAAGGCTGGTCAAGTCGAACCCGCCGTCAAGGCATTCAGGGAATCCCTGGAGCTGAACAGCGGCAATCTCTATGTCGGTGAAGACTTGACCGAGCAAGAGTATCAGCTGCTTCGCGAGGCAGCCATGGTCGTCAAATACGACCTCGAGCTGCTCTTCAAGAACAGCCCTGAGCAGGCAGAAAAGCAGGGCAAGCCCAAGCCCGGCAAAGGCAAGCCCGACAAGGGTGACAAGCCTGTGCCCGGTGAGGACCCCGGCAACATGCCTGGCAAGGGGAACCGCGACACCATTTAAGGAGAACCACCATGCAAGCAATTGCTAATATGCACTGGGTCAGACCAGACTATTTGTACGCGCTCCTGGCGGTTCTTCCCGCGATGGCTGCGCTCCTCTACTTCTCCTACCGCCAGCGTCTTGCTGCGCGCAAGGAGTGGGGCGAAGAGAAGCTCATTGAGCGGTTCACGCGTCCCTTCAGCCGCACCCGCGAGCTGATCAAGGGATGCCTCTGGCTGACCGCAACGGCTCTGGTTGTCCTCGCGGCAGCCGGACCGCTTCTCACTGATTCGCCCATCAAAGTCAAAGAGGGCAGCATGAGACTGATTGCCGTCGTCGACGTCTCCCCCAGCATGGCAGCGGAAGACTACCGCTCTGTCATGCCGGGCAAAGAGATCACCGACGGTCGCGGTCGCGTTATCAAAACCATTCCCGTCGAGCAGGTCGTAGGACCTTATGGCTCGCGTCTGGACATGGCCAAGTACGTGATTCGCCGGCAGATCATGCCCACCCTCGAACACAACAAGATCGGTATCGTCAACTACACCGGTCAGGGTTTTGTGCAGGCTCCTCTCACCGACGGCTACGAGGCCCTGAGCTGGATGATGGACAAGCGTATGGGCATCAACCAGGCTCCTGGTGGTGGCTCTGACTACGCCGAGGGGCTGAAGACCGCCCTGGAAATGTTCAAGACCCAGCCTCAGGACTCACTGCAGAAGGTGATCCTGCTCTTCACTGATGGCGGCTTCACCGGCGATCCGGAAGAACTTACCAAGGTTCTTGCTGCCGTTCGCGAGCAGAACATCCGCATCATCGTTGTCGGCATGGGCAGCACCAACCCGACCTATATCCCCAAGTACAGCGCGGACGGACAGTCCACTGGATTTGTGGAGAAGGACGGCGAGGCTGTCAAAACTGCCATCGACGAAGCTGCTCTGCAAACCCTCGTCTCACAGACGGGAGGCGACTACATCCGCCTCGACCCTGATTCGCCTCCGCGAGTCAAAATCGAATGGGCTCGCAGCTTCGGTGCTACCAAGTCCGAGCAGCATGACGATCCCATCTTCCAGTACCCGCTTGGTGCAGCCCTTCTTCTGATGGGTGTCCTGATGGGTATCGGACTGGTCCGCCGCGAAAAAATCGGCTGACCGTTTGATTGCACGCCAAATGTCAGCCGATGCAAATCGGCTGGCTTTTAGCTGCAGTGAAATGTAACTACGGACTGCCAAAAGCAGCCCGTCTTGTTTTGTCTGGTGTCCACATGGACAAACCCGCTTGCCGCTCTCAACCAAATTGAGCGCAAGCACTAAAACCCATCCCTTAAACCAGCGGTGACTCAGAAACGTCACCATATGTTTGGAGAATCAAAATGGAATCGATCCACACCATCAAGCATCCGGTTTTTGTGAAGCAGCTCAACGAGATCAAGAAGGTTGTGCGCGGCTACGACTACGTCGTCGCCCTGTGCATCCGCTCTCTGCTCACCAAGAACCACGTGCTCCTCACGTCCTACCCGGGTCTCGCCAAGACGACCCTGGCCAACACCCTCGGCGCCACCATCATCGGTGGTGTCGCCAACCGTATCCAGATGCTGCCCGACACGCTCCCCTCGGACGTCGTCGGCGTGCCCGTGATCGACCCGATGACCCGTCAGTACGTGGTCGAGAAGGGCCCGATCCTCGGCTGCAACATCTTCCTGGCGGACGAAGTCAACCGTACCGGTCCCAAGACCAACGCCGCCACGCTGCAGGCCATGCAGGAAGGGTTCGTCACCATCCGCGGTGTCAACTACCCGCTCGAGGACGTCTTCCTCCTCATTGCCACGCGCAACCCCGTGGAGCAGGAAGGCACCTACGAGCTGCCGGAAGCGATGATCGATCGCTTCGGCGCCGAAGTCAGCCTGCCCTACGTCGAAGCGGAAGACGAGATGTCGATCCTGCGCTCCGCCACGGCGCTGCGCAAGGACCCGACCAGCCTCGTCAACCGCGTCGTCAGCCTCGATGACATCCGCGCTGCTCGTGCGCAGGTCGCTGCCATGGTGGACAACCTGCCGGACAGCATCCTCTCGTACATCGTGCGCCTGGTGCGTGCGACCCGTCCGCAGGACGCGCTCTTCGCCAAGGTGAAGGACGCTCAGGGCACGAGCTTCGAGAAGAAGGTCATCCTCGGCTGCTCGCCCCGTGCTCAGCTGAACATCGCCTACGCGGCGGCTGCCACGGCGTTCCTCAACGGTCGCGACAAGGTCGAGCCGGGTGACGTCAAGTTCGTCGCTCGCGACATCATGCGCGCCCGTATCACCAAGAACCCGATGTTCCCCAAGTTCCAGGTGGAAGATTTCATCTCGGCAATCCTGGCCAGCACTGAAATCGTCGGCGCTTAGGACCTGGTTGAAGCCGGTACCAGCGTTAATCACTAAACCGAGAAGCGCTGGTACCGCTTCGCTTACCTGAAAGAGGTGAACTATGTCTGAACGCAAAGATAAAGCTCTCATGGAGCTTATCGCTTCTGTTGAAGAAAGGGCCATCAAGCAGGCAATCCCTGTGAACTGGCGCACCAACCAGATTTTCGGTGGGACCGGTGAACGGCCCTCCCGCAATCGTGGCTTCAGCGGATTCGATTTCCACTCCTTGAAACCATACAAGTTTGGCGACGACCCTCGCATGATTGACTGGGCGGCTACGGCTCGCTCCGGCAATGAAAACGATTTCCTCGTGCGCCAGACTCAAGAGCCCCGCGAAGTGAAGTTCTACATCCTCGTCGACTCCAAGTTGACGATGGACTTCGGCACCAAACGCACCACCAAACGCATGGTGGCTGCTGAGCTTGCGGCATCGGTGCTCAACAGCGCCAAGAAGACCAACGACAAGATTGGCTTCCTGGTGTATGACGAGCATTCGATTCAAGCCATGAGCTTCCGTGCCAACTTCACCAATGTGGTCAAGCTCCCCTGTCTCTCCGCCATCATCGAACCGGGACTGCGTCACATGTTCCCGGATGAAGCGGTGCCGGAGACTGTCCAGCTCGACATCGCCGAAAAGGGTGAGAATCCCTCCGGTCTGTCGCAAGCTCTGCGCTATGTGCGCAATCAGACGCGCTCCATCGTGTTTGTTATCTCGGACTTCATCGACCTCTCCGAGGACGACAAGGCTGAGCTGGCATACACGGCCGGTGCTCACAACATGTTCTGCATGTACGTGCAGGACGTGCGCGAGCGCGAGCTGCCCAACACCTGGGGCATCTACATGCTGGAGGATATCCGCAAGGGTACCCGCAAGGCTGTATGGCTGCCGCCCAAGTGGTGGCCGCTTCAGGGCATCAGGAGCGTGCGTGAGCAGTACGCCGCCAACTTCAGAGAGCGTCGCAATGGCATGCTCGCGTTGTTTGCTGAGGCCAATGTCCGTTGGGAGGAATTCTCCACGGAAGAAGGTCTCTCGGCGCGCGACAAGCTGATTCGGCTGTTCTCCGAGCCATCGTAAGCAAAAGGAACTCAACTATGAAAACCAAGTATTTGGGGTTTGCTCTCGTGCTCGCGACACTCGTGTCGGCCAGTACGCTCGCGCAGACCACGTCTGCTGACGCTGCACCCACGACCGTCAACGGTAACGCGTGCAGCACCCTCACTGGCACCATCGGTGGCCAGTCCGCTCCGTCCAGCTCCTCGCCCTACTCCTACGGAGAAGGTGGTTACGGCTACACGCCCGAGACCAAGCAGGAGCCCAAGCCCGCCAACCCCGTCCGCAAGACCTGCGATGACGGCAAGGTGCGCGTCATTGTCGGTATCACCCCCGATGACGGCACCGGCAACCCGGCTTCGCATCGGCACTTCGGCCACACCATCATGGACAAGATCCCTCTGACGGTGGTGTACGAGGTCGACCCCGCTGTGATCATCGACTTCACGTCGCTGGTCAAGCAGCGTGTGATTGGCTTCGAAGGCTCGGACTTCGAGCTGTACAAGCCGATGCCTGGTGAACCGCCGGCGGTGACCATCAGTGGTCCCGCCTTGAAGCAAGTCGGCGTCCAGCCTGATCCGGCCAATCCTGGCAAGGTCAAGCCGGTCGTGCGCAAGGTCTACGTCGTCAACCTGCTCGTACAGAGCATGGTCTTCAAGCCGAGCATCGTCTTTACGCTCGACTTGCGTTACGCCACCGCCCTGCTCGACGACGGCAAGACGCCCAACTGGCGTCCTGTGACTACGCCCGAGTTCGTCGTTTCGCGTTCCACCCTGGTGGACAATGGTGAAGAGTTGCTGGAAGGCGACCTCAACGCCAAGAGCGAACGTCTGCCCTGGCCGACCATCGCCGCTCTGTCCCTGGGCATCTTCTTGATGTTCCTCTATCCGGGACTGGGTGTGGTGAAGTGGTTCAACCGTGTGCGTCCCCGCAAGGTGATTGCGCCCAACCGCATGGCCTGGAGCGTTTTCGAAGCCAACCACAAGGACGGCAAAGCGAACGGCTTCAAGGTCAAGCACATGAAGGCCTTCACCCACGCGCTGCGCCGCTACCTGGCGACGACGCCGCAGTACCGTCACATCGACGCTCTGACCATCGAACAAATCGGCAGCCACTTCCCGGATGCCGACCCGGCTCAGCTGGAGATGATCACGCGGGCGATGGCCACCTGCGAAGGCGAAGTCTTCGAGACTGGCGCTGAACGCAATGGCGAAACTCCGGTCAGCCTGACGGACGAGCAGCTGCGGCAGCTCTTCCACGACCTGAGCCACCTGGTGCCGCGCACCTGGGACGCCAAGTAAGTTGACTCGACGCCGGAGGGTGTCTGCCTAGAGGCAAACACTCTCCGGTTAGAGCAAACAACAAAAACAGGCACCTGAGCCAACAAAAGCAAAGGAATTTGTTGACCACCCTTATCCCACTTCGGATAAACGGGCATGTCAAAAGTTCGTTTCGAACTCGAAAACGCATCGGCTAACACCGGTGCGTTTTTTTAGCTAAGTTTCATGACAACCACCACTGGTGGTGCAGAAAGGGGCGCTCATAGATGAGCCAAGCCCTTTCAGAGTCATGAAGAAGCTCGTGTTCAAAGCGGACGGATAGACAGCGCGCCGCCATTCCGAGCAACCCGCTCCCTCGCCCAACAAGTCGGCGGGGCAGCAACTGTAAAGGAATTACTGCCATGAAACTACGTATGCTCAGAGAGCATTGCGGGCGTATCGGCGCGCTGCTCTGCTCCCACACCCTCAAGGCCATCGCTGTCACGGCACTGGCCTTGACCCTCTCGCTCAACTCCGGTGCGGTCCTTGCCGATGGCAACGCCAAACCGGCAGCCCCTGCTGTCCCGACGGTCACCGCTGTGGTGCCCTTCGATGGCAAGCCCATCTACATGGAGGCGATGAACAATCTCCTCCGCTTCCACCGCGACCTCGTCGACACAACGGTGCGCGCGGCCTTCAAGGCCACCTGGGAGCACAAGCACGACAACGACACCATGTTCACCACCGAAGAAGGCACCAACAAGGCCATCTTCGAGATGATGTGGAGTCTGGGTCAGCGCTTCGACTACTACAACCCGCCGGCTCGTGCCACCACCGAGAAGGAGCGTTTCAACGCCACTCTCGCTGGCGTGGGCATGCCCGTGGGCATCAAAAACCTGACCAGCTCCCTGAAGGCACTTGCCGACAGGAAGAAGGCCGGTGAAACCATCACCGACGATCAGTTCAAGGCTCTCTACAAGATTTCGGACGAGCGCCCGCTCTGGGTGCCGGAAGACACCTTCGAGGGCGGTCCGGCCAAAGCCGCTGGCATCATCAAAGGCGACATCATCCTCGCCGTCGATGGTGTCACGCTCAATGGCAAGACCACCGATGATGCGGTCAAGCTGATTCGTGGCACGCCTGGCAGCAAGGTCACCCTCAAGATCAAGCGCATCGGCGAGTTTGCCGACAGCTCGATCACGGTCACTGTCACTCGCGCTCAGGTGCAGGTGCATGCAGTCACCACTCGCATGCTGCCCGCCAACATCTCGCGCATCTCCATGAGCCACTTTGGCTCGCAGTTTGGTGACCGCGAAATGGCTCAGGCTCTCGCTCGTGCCGTCAAGGCCAAGTCGCCTGGCATCATCCTGGACCTGCGCGGTAACCCCGGCGGTCTGCTCACTCAGGTGATCAGCATCGGTCAGATGATGATCGAAAACGGCATCATCGTGCAGCAGGTCTCGCGTGAAGGCGATGAGATGGTGACGGAGACCTACTCGGTCGACGCCGAGCATCTGATCTACACCACCGAGTCCACGTCTGGCAAGAAGAAGGTCGAGACCTACAACCGCAACTATCCGGTCATCGTCCCGGCGGAAGTGCCGATTGTCGTCCTCATCGACGGCGGCTCGGCATCTGCTTCCGAAATCCTGGCAGGCACCCTCCAGTCCAACAAGCGCGCTCTCGTAGTCGGCATGCCGACTCTGGGCAAGGGCGTTGGCCAGACCGTTGTCCCGATGGACAAGGGTCGTCGCAACATCCACGTCACCAACTTCGAGTTCCTCCCCGGTGGCGTCAAGATGGACTGGGTCGGCGTCATTCCCGATGTGGAAGTGGCCATGCCTGACTTTGCTGACCCGGCGCAGGACCCTGCTTCGGACAAGCAGCTGGTGCAGGCTCAGACCGAGCTGCTCAACCTCTTCTCCGGTGGCACCGCACCCGTGCGTGACCCGGCCGAAGTGGCGAAGCGCAAGGACGAGCTGCTCAAGTCCCACAAGGATGACTTCCAGCAGGAAATCGATGGACGCAAGAAGTTCATCGCCGAGCCGCTCAAGCCCGCTGGTGCGGACAAGAGCGACGACGAATAAGTAACCGAGGGGCGGTCCACCAGGACTGCCCCTCCACTTTTGTTCAACGTCCCTCGCGGACTCACAAAGGATTATCCCATGAGAAAGACTAACTCTGTGATGCTCCAGGCCGCTCTGGTGGCCAGCCTCGCCTTCGTCTCGCTGGCACCGTCCACGGTGCTGGGAGCGGATGACAAGGCTGTCACCAAGCCGACCGAAGAGTTCATCATCATCGATCCTGCCAAGCCCACAAAGCTGCAGATCTTTACCGTGCCTGCCGCCAAGAAGCCTCCCGGCACTGGCCCCGACAAGCAGCAGGTGGCACCCACTGTCGACCCGAACGCTCAGCCTGCCACGCCTGCGGCCAAGCCTGGGACTCCGGCAGCCAAGCCCGGTGCTCCAGCCGCCAAGCCCAACACTCCGGCGGGCAAGCCCGGCACCACCACGACCGCTCCGGTCACGGCACCGGCGCCGGCCGCTCCCGCCTCGCAGCCTACCCAGGCGCAGCCGGACAGCGACAAGCCCACCATCCAGAGCGTGCCTTTCGATGATCCCGAGAAGCTCAAGAAGTTTCTCGAGGAGCATGGACTGGTTGCACCGGATGAGGCTGCCGATCAGGCCCCCACGCCGGAGATGCTGGAGCAGTACTACCAGTCGATCTGGCGCCTGATCGGTGCCAAGTACTACGACGAAAGCAAGCTCAACGGCTGGGAGACCTGGTACGACAAGTACAAGGGCAAGCTCCTCACCGTGAGCGACCTGGAGAAGGCACTGACCAGCATGCTGGAAGCCGTCGGCGATCGCTGGACGCACTACACGCCCAAGGACGACATCGAGCGCTATCAGGCCCGTGCCAAGAACGGCATCGTCGGTCTGGGCCTCAACATTGCCACCAACCCTGATGGCACTGTGCGCGTCGAGTTCTTGAGCTACGCCTCGGCCGCCTGGGACTCCAACCGTTTCCGCACCGGAGACGTGATCAAGAGCATCCAGGTCAACCCGGACGACAAGGCCAGCAAGATGGTCGATGTCACCGGCATGCCCAAGAAGGAAGTGGAAGAGCTGCTGCAGCAGAAGGTCGGCACCAAGATCAACGTCGTCATCAAGCACGACAAGATCGAGGAGACCGTTCAGCTCACGTTCGCTCCTGACGGACCGCAGCCCATCGCCCTCAAGGCTCTGCCCAACGGCGTGGGTTATATCCGTCTGCCCAGCTTCGGCTCCAACCAGCAGTCGGTCGAAAACCTCGGCAACGCGTTTGTCGAAGGTCTGGCCAAGCTGGACGAGCGCTTCAAGGGCAACCTGCAGGGTCTCGTTCTCGACCTGCGGGGCAACGGCGGCGGTGCAGTAGACCTGGCCAAGATGATCGCCACTCTCTTCATCGAGAAGGGTTCATTCATCCAGGAGGTCGAGCGTACCGGTCGCAACCCCAAGAAGAGCCAGGACAGCTTTGCCGCTCCGATGCCGTACACCTATGTCGGTGTGCCACCGGAAGTGGTGAGCTTGCTCAAGCGCCTGCAGACCATGCCCATGGTCGTGCTGGTCAACGGCAGCTCTGCCTCCAGCTCCGAAATCCTGACTTCGGTGCTGATGGACAATCACCGCGCTACTTCGGTGGGTACGCAGACCTTCGGCAAAGCTGTGGCGTTCATCGTCCAGCCCAGCCCGGCCGGCGGCTTCATCCAGGTGACGGTGATGCACTACCTGACGCCCAACGGCAATGACATTGCCGGTATCGGTATCACCCCCGAGGTGGTGCTGGACAACAAGCGTGGTGCAAGTGCCACCGACGACCAGCTCGCCAAGGCGACGCTGATCGTCACCGACGCCATCTCCAAGCTCAACGCCACCACTGCTGTCACTCCGGTGCAGCAGGGCGAAGGCTTTGGTGGCGACTCGGTGCTGTGGATCAGCATCAGCCTGGGCGTCATCGCTCTGATCGTCGTGCTCAGCACGGCGTTCCATCGCGCCCGCAAGAAGCGCGATGAAGCTGAGCGCAACCAGAAGTAAGAACCAGTAGGGGCGAGCCCAAAGCTTGCCCCTGCTCCTTTAGCGGTCATCATCCGGTGACCGTTTCACTCACAAAGGAGAAAAACCATGACAGCTAACAAGCTACGTTAGGTCCTGGTGAGCCACTGCCAATAGTGGCAGTGTTGCGAGACGACCTGGCATGATTCGGAACCATGCTCTGGTCTTCATTAACCTGTAATCGACCCGATAACGGTCGGTGTCTCGTTGCTCGGCTTGCACCGGGACCTCCAGCTGGAGGTTTTTATGGGCAAGTCGTTCCGCGATCGCCGCAATGCGATCGATTCCCACTGTGAGTCCGACCTCACCATCTTCGTCAATCTCGACGATATCTTCGTCTCCGAGTCCACTGTGGCCAAGCTGCTCGCCCGCGATGGCCAGCAGATCGAAAGCTACCGTCAGGCTTACGAGAACGGGGAAGACATGGTGCGCGTCGTGCTGCGTCCCCGTGTGGACGGTGGCTACAACATCGAAGATGGTCGCCACCGCGTCATCGCGGCTAAGTTCGCCGGTGTGGGCCTGATCGAGGCTCTCATCGTCGGCTAATCGGCTCAATAAATTGGCAGAGGGGTGAGGGTCGCAAGACTCTCACTCCTCTTGCTTTTCCAACAACACACGGAGAGCCAATGAAGAACAAATTGTTCGCTGTTCTGGCTGCTATCCTTCTTGTCTTCGGCGCCTTCTGGTGCTTTGGAGGCAATGGAGGCGACATCGTTTTGAAGGAGCGTGTCTTCTTCAAGGTCAAAAACTCTCTGGATGTCCAGGTCCAGGGTAAGTCAGAAGGCAAAGTGGCGGAGAGCATCATTCAGCTTTCGCGCACTTTTACCTGGACCGATAGCTCCGGTCAAGTCGCTGCCAGTGCCCGCACTGCCATCGTCTCCTGGGGCACCGAGATCAATGTATACGATGGCAAAGGCACCAAGGTCGGTAGCATCGAGGAGCGTATCTTCTCGTCATGGTTCCGCACCTGGTCGACCTACGACATCAAGGACGCCAGCGGCAAACAGCTTGCCGTGTCCGAAAAGTCCGAATGGTTTGGCACCACTATTACGCTGACCTCACCGTCTGGCGCCGTGATTGCCGAGCTGGATCGCCCCTGGATCAACATCTGGAGCGACACCTGGAACGTCTACATCAAAAAGCCAGGTGTTGTCGACAACGGGATTCTGGTCATGATTGCCGCCTTCAAGACGGCGAGCGACCGGGATCACCAAGGCGACAGTTCGTCGGACAAAACGCCCAAGAAGAAATAACTGGGCGACGTTTGCGGAGAGGATTCGAATTACGCTCAGGCGGGTTTGAGTCCTCTCTTATCTTTCAACCCCTAGCAAAACCAAACGGCAAGTCCTCCAGGCGCATTTGACAGTGCATCAGAGAGTTGCCCAACCCATGCCACCTGCATTCAGCTGTTGAGAGCGGGGAGCATTTACCCTTTGGTTTTTGGGAGTAAATAGTTATAGGAGCAAAGCAATGAGTGAAAAATCACCGGGCTTTAAAGTTCTAGCACTAGCTGCCCTGGCGGCTCTCGCCATAGCAGTCGTTTATTTTCAGTTTTTCATGCCACGCGATGTCGAGATTTCTCGCAAGATGTTTCCCGACAAAACGCAGGAGGTCGCCTATCTGCCCGACGCATCGGCTGAGCAGCGCCTCAAAGTGATTCTGTTCGACACGGACGGCTTCACCAAGATTCGCGGCACGATCTACTGGAAGAATGGCATCATCGAGGACGTCACCTTCCGCAAGGACAACACTCTGGCCACCTCTCTCGAGCACTATGCTCGCGATGACAAGGACGGCTGGGATGTCCGTGTTGAAAAGCGCAGCGAAGCCACTTTTGCTAAGGATGGCGTGAGCTATCTGACGCATAGCGTGCTACGCAAGGACGGTACACTGGAGCGCTCCGGCGAACAGTTGTCCTCCACTTACCTGACCAAATACTACTATCCCGATGGCACCACGGTGCAGCGGGAACGTACATTTGATCAGCGTCACCGCTTCCGCACCGAAAAACTCTATCGCCCGGACGGCACCTTGCTGGCCTCGATCTATTCCGAAAATGGCGACCCGACCGATACGAGCACCACGCTCTATCGTCCGGATGGCACGATGTCCGCGATCTTTACTCGCCACTCAACCAACGGCGAAGAAGGTCAGGTCTTTGCGGCAAACGGCACCACGGTACTCGCCGAGTACCACCGTGACTACTTCAACCTCCAGGAAATCTACCGGGATGAAGAGGGTCATCTGATCCAGGAGCGCGATGGCAGCCGCATGGGAGGTCTACTCACTGTGCGTCACTACCGTCAGGGCGACTTCGTCATGGACTACCGCCAGCGCTACCTCATGCCCTACACCATGGGTCCGGAAGCCGAAAAGGTCAAGTTGCGCCGTGTCGAATACTACGATTTTGCCGCCAAGCGCGCTTGCGAAATCTCGATGTATCCCGACGGTCTCCGGGTTGCCACCATCACTTGCCCCGAAGCAAATGGTGACCAAACCATCAAGCAAATCGACGAAGACGGCAAAACCGTCAAGGCGATTCAGCACCGGTCCAAGTCAGGCAAAGTGCGAGTGGAGAATCCAAAAAACCAGGTCATAAGCATCGACCCGCGTTGGCTGGAAAACACTCGACCTCTTGCGCTGCCTAACTTTGTCGACGTCGACGCACCACCCATGGTGTACGACTACCATTAACGTTCTACGAGGAGAAACTTACATGTTCACAGGCGGTTTCATCATCGCAGCGATCATCATCTTGATTGTCGCCAGCAAGTCCGGCATCAAGCGTGTCAACAGCTCAAAGGAAGTCCTCGGCGGAGTTTGCGGCGGTATCGCCAACAAGCTCGAAGTCTCGCACAATCTCGTGCGCGTCATCGCCGTTCTGATTCTCCTGGGCTCGGCAGGCGGCATCGTGCTGCTCTACCTCTTGCTCTGCCTGGTCCTGCCACGCGAGTAACTGAGTCCATCACGGACTGACTAGAGGGGATTTGTGCTTGCCTTGCGCAACGCATCTCCCCTCCCCCTTTATTCAAAAGTAGAACTAGTGACTTTATTTTTCCCTGCCATTTTTAAATCTTTTTTCTTACTACATTCTATAATATGTACACGGGTAGGACACCTTTCAAAATCAAACATAAGCTAAGCCATTACTCCCATCCCCATTAGCGTGGATCGATCGAAAAAATTGCTACCTTCTATAGTATTACGGGAAAACAAAAAATATCGGAGAATTCCTGCCACTTTTAAGCAATGCAAAAGGTGACCAGATATCCAACCAACAAACAAAAATTGGAAGAACGAGGGCACCGAAGTGCCCTCGCCCAGCCTTACGGCTTAGTAGCCGAACTGCCGCAGAGCAGCACGAATCTCATCGCCACAGGCGTTGAGCGCAGCGACCGTGGCATTGACCGTGGCCACGTCTGCGAAGGTGGTCTTGAAGCAGCCATCGTTGTGGATGTTGCCGCAGACCTTGTAGACGGCACTCGTCAGACGCTTGGCGGAATTGGCAGCGGCGACGATGGTCTTCATGTCGGCGTTGTCCAGGGCCGAGAGTTCGCCGATGGCGTTGACGATGCAGTTGGCTGTGCCGTTGGCGTCGTCGTAAGCCTCGCGCACCGGATTGTGGGTAGCACGAAATTCATGAGGGCTACCGCCAATCACCTTGGAGCAGGCATTGATGGTGACGCCGAGCAAGCGCAGCTTCTCGGGCATCTGGGCAAGCACGCTGACGGGGATGTGCAGAGCGATCGGGAGTTCGACGACGATGGGGCGAGCGGACTTGGTCATGGTTTGTTTCCTAGATTGGGTTGATGGGTGGGTTGAAGTCGTCCGCATCTTTCTCAAGAGCTGCAGGCAGGAGAGTTAACTCTCAAGAACTGCGTTCTCTGTCCAATTACCGTATGTGGGTGAGTAGGTTGGTTTTTGGACTAAAAAACTCTAGAGAAAGGGAAAGCGAAGGACAATTGCACCTTGCCGAATCCATCTAATAGAAGACAATTTAACTAGATGCCATCAAAGGGCTACGAGACATTTTCAGTGGTGAAAACAACATGTGTAAAATTACCTGACTGGAGATGCTAATCTTAGCGAAGCTAACTCACCCCGGTAGACAGTCTATTTTTTCCAGAAGAATCATGGATTTACAAGCGCTGTTTTTGTCTCAAGACATTCGCAAAGCTCGACTTGCGTTACGGCTACTCACAGTCGGTCTTCTTTTGAGCGCCAACCATTCATGTCTGGCCATGTCACCAGAAGTAACTAAGCAATTTCAGCAGGCGCAGCGGCTCTACAGCCAGCGCAAAGGGTTGCAAGCAAGAAAGTTATTGCAAAGCCTTTCAGGCACTAACACCGCTACTCCTGAGATACTCTGCTTGCTGGCCGACACATATCTAGCCGAAGGACCAGACATAACAAACGACCAGACAAAAACGGTCGAGACTCTGGCAAAACGCGCACTGGTAATCGATCCGCAGTGGGGCAATGCCTACAAAATTTTGGCTCAGGTAGCTAACGATAGAGGCGAACATCAAAAGGCTGTGGAATTTGCCAACAAAGCTCTAGCCACAAAAAAACCTGATATCAAAGCGTATCTGCAGCGCACACTGGCTTATCAAGCCATGGGTCAAAACAAGCTAGCGCTGGCAGATATTACCGAATACCTCAAATACACAGCAACCGACCCCGATATGCACGTGCTTAGAGCCGGGATTCTTAGGGCTCTCAAACAGCCGCTAGAAGAAATCGAAGAGTACAAAGCGGCACTAAAACTGCATTACAGAGACTATACGGTTTATCAACTGGTACAAACATACGAGCAGGTAGGTAAATTTGAGCCAGCCATAGCTGAGCTTACAAAACTGATCAAAGCCACTGGACAGGATGCTGAAGCTTTTCAAAAACGTGGACATATCTACTCGCGCATAAAAAAATACAACGAAGCCATCGCTGATTACAGTAAAGCAATTAGTATCGAGGCCTCACCCCGCTTTTACAAAGAGAGAGCCGCCATCTATCAACAAATGGGCAATACCAGAGCCGCTCAAGCAGATCTGGCAATGTCTAAAAAAGAAGATTTAAGCGACCCCTTTGGGCGCTGATCAATTAGCCTTTTACAACAGGAAAGCCCCGATCGCGCATCAAAGCATTGGTGTCAACCGCGCGCCCTCTAAAGTTTTTAAAGGCGACATCAGGAGCCACTGAATTGCCTACGCTAAAGATTGTATCGGCAAAGCGATCGCATGTTTTGCGGTCATAAAAACCACCTGCTTCTTTGAAGCATTCAGCCGCATCAGCAGACATGGTATCAGCCCAGATATAGGCATAATAACCAGCAGCATAACCGTCATCACTAAAGATGTGACCAAAGGCAGTCGGTCTGTGGCGCATCACAATCTGGCTGGGGCAGCCAATTTGAGCCATAGTATCGCGCTCAAACTGAGCGGGATCGATGTCTTTATCGGGTGGAGCGGCCAGGTGGATTTTCATATCATATAGAGCAGATGCTAGATACTCTACAGTGTGAAAGCCAGAGTGAAAAGTTTTGGCTTTAATGAGCTTTGCCACCAGCTCTTTTGGGATTGGCTTTTTGCTCTGATAATGCAGCGCAAACTTGCTCAATACCTCGTCTGTCATAAACCAGCGTTCATTGACCTGACTGGGAAATTCGACAAAATCTCGTTTAACATTGGTACCCGCTAGACTGGGATAAGTGACATTAGATAAGAGTCCATGCAAAGCATGACCAAACTCATGAAACATCGTATTAGCATCATCCCAGGATATTAAAACTGGCTCACCGGGCTTACCTTTGACAAAGTTGGAGTTGTTGGAGACAACTGGAGTAACGTCGTCTTTAAACCGTTCTTGAGTACGGTATTCACTCATCCAGGCGCCTGAGCTTTTGCCCTCGCGTGCATAGGGATCAAAGTACCAGAGCCCGATCTGATGGTTTTTGCGACGCACCTCATAGACTGTGACATCAGGATGCACCACCGGCAAGCCTTCGACTTTGACCATCTCAATGCCATAGACTTTACCAGCAGCAAAAAACATACCGTCTCTAATCAAGTCCAGCTGTAGATATTGCTTCACTTCGTTTTGATCGATATCGTATTTGGCGATGCGTACTTTTTCGCCGTAATAGCGATAATCCCATGGCTCTATCTTGATCTTGGCGCCCTCACTGTCAGCAATTTTTTGCATATCGTCGACTTCTTGGTGGACACGCTCCACTGCCGAGCGCCACACCATCATCATAAGCTTCATAGCAGCGTCCGGTGTCTGCGCCATACTATCGGCCACAGACCAGTGCGCATAAGTAGGATAACCGAGCAGCTTAGCGCGTTCAGCACGCAGTTTTACTATCTCTGTAATATTCTTTTTGTTGTCGTGCTTGTCGTTATTGTCACCACGACTGGTCCACATACGCCAGCCTTTTTCTCTCAAGTCACGCTTTGTAGCAAATGTGAGAAATGGCTCCATACTTGAGCGCGTATTAGCAATCAACCATTTACCAACCTTGCCGCGGGATTCAGCCTGGGTAGCGGCAGCCGCCTTGAGATTGTCCGATAGTCCAGCTAAGTCTTCTTCCTTTTCAATCAGCAAATAGTTATCTTCTTCATCACCAAGCTGATTGTGATGGAAGCTCGCATAAAGCGATGCTAGTTTTTCGTTGATTTCACGCAAACGTTTCTTTTTATCTGCATCTAGACCGGCACCTTGACGTGTAAACTGGGTCAAATAAAGGTCAGTCAGTCTTTCTTTTTCACCAGTAAGACCAGCATTTTTAGCCGATTCACTAACAGCCTGTATGCGTTTAAAGAGGCTATCATTCTGCACGATTTCGTCACCAAACTGAGCCAGCTTTGGCTTCATCTCACTCTCAAGAGCCTGCATCGCTTTGTCAGACATAGTGGATGTATAAATCTCAAAAAAGCGCATCGAACGCCCTAGCGGCCTGCCGCTGTCTTCTAAGGCGGCAATGGTATTGGCAAAATCGGCTGCACTGGTATTGTCAGTTATAGCTTTGATCTCTGCACGCTTTAGCTCCATGCCCTTGAGCATCGCCTCTTTGACACCGCTGGCTTTGACCAGGTCAAATCGTGGATAACCGTTGTATTTGCCAGTCCACGGCTCAAGAAAAGGACCTAGCCCAACTGTGCCAGCCATAGACGATTGATTGTTAGACAAAAGACCCTCCCCCAAGGCAACGAGAGCAACTGCATTTTTGAGAAATGTTCTTCTCTTCATCTTTTCCTGTGCTTTCAAAAGAAACAGTGACACCAGATATAGTGCTATCAAAATCAAAGCAGCAAAATTGAGCAGCATTGATCATCAACAAATAACAACTCAATAAAATCAAAGGTCGTTAGTTGTAGCTCAAGGCGTAAATTATCGCAGACTTTAGAGACCCATGCGTTTTAATGCTTTATCGAGCACTTCCAGCTTGGCAGCCATGCCGGAGTAAGCGCTATATTGCTCTTTGCCGCGCGATTGCTCCATGCGGTTGAGCAAGGACTGCTTGCTCTTAAGCAAGACCTGAGCCTTCATCCAGGTCTTGAGCGACATCTGTGCCGAGGTTGCTTCCCAGGCACGGCCAGACTCGTTGACCAGGCGTTGTTTTAATCTTTCGGTGACATCAAGACGCGCATCACTCTCGCGCACTGGAGTTTTGCCTTCCAGCTTTTTAGTGCGAGCATCAAGCTTTTTCTGGATTTCTTCTTTTATTGCTGCGTCCATACGTGATGGTGCGCCGGTTTTGACATCCAGTCCGAGCATTTTGGCGGCTTCTGGTGTGAGCTGCTTAAGCGGTCTCTTATCGCCTTCGAGCCGCTTTTTGCGCTGCTCCACAGTCTCACCCGGTATCACTTGCTGGGCACCGGTGGTGGCATCAGTTTTGCCGGTCAGCATCTTTTGCAGTTTGGCTTCACGAGCGCCTTTGATATCGTCAAATAGAGCAAAAGCTGCACCAATACCAAAGAGAAAGAACGGTCCACAAATAGCTGCCGAGACAAACGAAAACTTGTCACGGTTTGCCATGGCTTCGGATGCCATCATCTGTCTTATTTGCTCACCAGAGAGCATGCTAAAGCGAGGGTCGTGCTTCAGCTCATTAATTTGCTTAGCGGCATCTTTGACCGAGAGAAATGCCAGATTAGGCAATTCACCAGCCAGCGCTTTGGGGTCGCGAATTTGCCCCAGGCAATTGACGTCGCCTGGCTTAAAATTCTGCGCCGCCAGACGGTCAAGTCCGCCATCAGTGGCAGAGCGCTCGAAAAAACCTTCGTAGGGATTCTGGGCTTTCAAAGGATACCTAGCCATAAGTACCCTCCTATTGAATTAAAAAGCCAGACCTTTGCCAATGGTGAGATCACCACAAAAGGGTTAAACCGCTTAGCTTGGCAACTTAAGGCTGGCGGGCATTTAGAGTGTTTTCAAAATCTTGATCAGATGGGCATCAGCCTGGGCATAGACAAAACCTAAAATAAGTACCAATCCCATATAGGTACAGGCGATGGCAAATTTATCCAACGGTTTAGCAGGTCGCATGGTCAATTGCGATTTGTCCCGACCGGTAAAAATCATAAATACCGAATAAGCCGAAATAAGGGCAATGATAAACATCAAAGGCGTGTGCCAGAGCGCTGCCAGGGTAAAGACCACAAGCGTGCCAGGCAGCAAAAACCATTTGCTGATGGCACCCAGGATATGACCACCATCAAAGGGCTTAGCCGGCACAAGCTGAAACAGATTGAGCATAACTCCCGTCCAACCAGCGGCCATCATGACATTGAGCTCGCGTGCCTGACCAAAATAAAAGAGACCAATAGAAGTCAGACCACCAATCAGCGGTCCAGCCATAGCCACCCAGGCATTAAGGCTTTGATTATCGGGCTGATCAGATACTGCCGCAGCCCCAGCAAAAGGCATAAAGATAATGCTGCGGGGATTTAAGCCGTTGGCTTTCATCCAGACAAAGTGACCCAGCTCATGGATTAAAAGCAAGCCGACAATAATAAAGGCATAAACCCAGCCAAACATCATGGTGTAGATGCCTAGCATAATAAACATCGAGATAAAGCTCTTAAAAAACACCAGCAGTTTAAAAGAGGTAAGCAACTTGAGCCCGATTAAGCCAAGCGCTTTAAACTTAAAAAGAGCGATGCCAAGCACACCGAGCGCGCCGTAGGCGGCATTTTTACCAGCCTGCGAGTCCTGTCCTGCTTTTGGAGCGACTTGTGGTCCGCGCGCCATCTGCGGTCCCTCGATGATTTTGGGACCACTGGCGGAGGGTTCAGCTGGAGGCATAGCATTAGCCGGCGGTCTCTCGGGTACGGCATTGGCTGGCGGTCTTTCGGGCACAGCATTGGCCGGAGGTCTGGGAGGTAAAGGATTTTTAGATGGATCGTTCATCTTTACTCTTAAATTTACTGGCTTTTAAACAGACTGATGCTTACTTATTGCACTACAACAGCATATACCCTTCTGTCATTGTTATGCTTTTGTAGCGATTTTCCCCAGCTTTGCCCAATTTGCCCAAAGCGGGAAACCTTGGGGCTTGTTGCCCCGTCGCTAGAGATCTGCGGCGATTTTATCCTTGCAGATACCCATCCTTACTTTACCTCTAAAATTGGAGAGTTTTGGCAAAGACACAGCAGATTAAGTGTTGCGCAGAGTAGTAAATTAAGGACTCATACCCAATAGAATTGTCTCGATGACATCCAGTACCCGAAAAGAAAACCCAATTGCCAGTCCCTTCTTGTGGATAGAAGGACAGTTTGCCGTTGGCGTAACCCTGCTTGGACAGGTCTTAATTCTCTGGTTTAGGACAGTGGCATACATGCTCACTGGTCAAATTGACTGGAAAGAAACCATCCGTCAAATGTATATGATCGGGGTGCTCTCATTTGTGGTAGTCAGCATCACAGCCCTGTTTACAGGCTTTGCTATGTCACTACAGATATCAAGAGAATTAGTCCAGTTTGGCGCCGATACTTCGATTGGTGGTGTAGTCTCGCTTGCACTGGTAAGAGAGATTGGTCCCATCACAGCTGGTGTCATCGTGGCTGGTCGCGTCGGCTCGTCTATTGCAGCTGAGTTAACCACCATGATGATTACAGAGCAAATCGATGCTCTCAAAGTGATGCGTGTAGACCCAGTCAAATTTCTTGTGGTGCCAAGATATACAGCTGCTTTGATTATGATCCCTACACTCTCTGTATATGCCATGTTTACCGGCCTTGTCGCCGGTATCGTGATTGCTCAAGCAGCTGCCAATGTGCCTCCCGATACGTTTCTTGACTCTGTCAAACAGACAATTCTTGACCGCGACTTTAGCGTGCACTTCCTCAAATCACTCATAAATGCCACAGTCATTATCATGTTTAGCTGTGCCATCGGACTACACACCAGAGGCGGCGCCGAGGATGTAGGCATAGCCACGACTCGCACAATTGTCTGGACAATGATCTCTATATTTATTCTCAATTTTGTCGTTACCTCAGTCACCTATGCACCGCGCTGATTAATAGGAATAAAAGGAAAGACAAATGGCAGCAAGAAGCGCAGAACCAATCCTTGAACTTGTGAATATTCACAAGGCTTTTGGCGATCGACAAATTCTCAAGGGCGTGAGTTTTCAAGTTTTTGCAGGCGAAATGCTCGGGCTCATAGGACCGTCGGGCTGCGGCAAATCCACTATTTTAAAAATCATCTGCGGATTATTAGAGCCAGATCAGGGTGAAGTCATCAAACGTTCTGATGATATCGGACTGGTCTTCCAGGGCTCGGCTCTCCTCAACTCCCTGACCGTGCGCGAAAACCTCGCCATTGCTTTGCAAGCACGCAAACTAAGTCGCAAAGAGTCAGATCGCATTATCAGTGAGCGCCTTAAAATGGTTGGACTGGAAGGCTTTGAAGAGTTTTCACCGACCAAGTTATCAGGTGGTCAACAAAAGCGTACAAGTTTTGCCAGAGCTATTGTCAACGATCCTAAAATCATTCTCTACGATGAGCCCACCACTGGTCTCGATCCTGTCATGTCCACAGTTATCGAAGATTACATGATCGACCTGGAGCGCAGTCTGCAAGCCGCCTCCATCGTTGTCACCCACCAGCACTCCACCTGGACTCGCACTGCCGACAGGGTCCTGCTTATGCATGCTGGCAAAATCGTCTGGGAAGGCACCCCAGAAGAAGGAGTTACCTCCGAAGACCCATATATGAAACAATTTGCTCACGCCACTCGGGAAGGTCCGATGCTGGTAGGGGCGGTAGAAGACTAGGAATCATGAATTCAAAACCAAATCTTGAAATCAGAGTCGGGCTATTTTTTATAATAGCTATGTTTATGCTGACCATAGGCTGGTCCTGGCTTAAAGGCATTTCGCTGACTCACCCACCGCAAAGATTTATCGTCACTTTTGGTGACGTGGCTGGTCTTAACAACAACGCCCCCGTCAATATCAACGGCGTGCGCGTAGGCACCGTCGAACAAATTGAGCTAACTCAAATCACCTCCACTCAAGTTACCGAAAACGAAAATATCACCAGAGCCGAAACAGCCACAGAGACTGGCGTAGTCCAGACTGAGACAAAGACTGACACTACTAAAGTGACCACAGATATTAGTGCCGATACCGCTGGCGTAAACACCGAGCCCACCAATGTGCCCACGCCAGATGCAGCAAAGTTTGCTAGCAATCAAAAGTCTGTCGATGCCGCTGCCAAAAAATTGCGCGAGCGCGTGGTCAACGTCAAAGTGCACCTCAAAATCAACACTGAAGCAATCACAATCCCCGAAGGCTCCTCTATCACTATTCAGACCCAGGGTCTGGTGGGTGCCAAGTACATCGAGATCACATTGCCCGACAGCACACCAACTGGTGGTTTTAAATACATCTCAGAAGGCGAAACTGTGGTCGGTCAAGATCCAGTGCGCATCGAGCTTGTCATGAACAAGATTGCCACCAAGATGAACGACATCGTCACATCAGTCGGCTCCGAAGAAGTCGGCGTCAGCCTGGCAGATGCCCTCAAACACTCTGGCGAAGCCGTTAATAGCTTCAACCAGGCAGCTAAAAAGCTGGACAAAAATATGGAGCGCTTCCAAAAGGCAGCTGACAGTTTTACCGATACATCTAAAAAAGTCGGCGATGCTGCAGTCGAAGCAAAGAGCGCAGTCAAAGGCGCTGGCACATTCTTTCAGACAAGGCGACCAGACTCTTGTGACAGTAAATGGTCTAGCCAAGGACATGAAACAAGCCAGCGGCAAGGTCAACAAAATCCTAGACAATCCAGCTCTCACCTCGGATATCAAAGAGACAGTCAATCTAGCCAAACAAACAGCAGACTCGATTGGCGTCACAATCAAACAACTCAACTCTACTCTTGGCGACCAACCCATGCGCCAGGACTTGATCTCCATGCTCACTAAAATCAATGACTCAGTCAATTCTATTGAGCGCTCTGTCAAAACTGTAGACAAAATATCCGGCGACCAGGAGCTGAGATCCGACCTCAAGCAGATACTCAGCCAGGCTCGCACCACCATGGACAAAGTCGAAACCTTGGTTAACGAGCCAGACTTCAAAACCGATCTCAGAAGTACAATGGTCAAAGTGCGCAGCGCTGCCACAAATGTGGACACAGCAGCACTACAGTTGCAGCAAGTCCTAGGTCAACCCAGACCACTGCTCAAGATGCTCTTTGGCAGACCTGGCAAACTTAAGACCACTACAACTACAACCCAAAAAGACGGCAAGACCGAAGTCAAATCAGAGACCACGGCAAAATAAAAACAAATAGCCGCTCTTAATGGCTATCAAAAGGAGCAAAAATGGCACTGGAAACAGTCATCGGTCTGGAAGTACACGCCCAGCTCAAGACTAACACCAAAATATTTTGCAGCTGCCCCACCGCCTTTGCCGCCGAAGAAAACACCCAGGTCTGCCCGGTGTGTCTCGGTATGCCCGGCGTATTGCCTGTACTCAACAAAAAAGTAGTTGAGTTTGGTATCCGCACGGGTCTTGCACTCAACTGCGAAATCGCCTCCAACTGCCGCTTTGATCGCAAAAATTACTTTTACGCCGACCTGCCTAAAGGCTATCAAATCAGCCAGCTAGACAAGCCAATCTGTCTTGGTGGTCACATCGAAGTCAACGGCCGTCAAATCAAACTCAACCGCGCCCACCTCGAAGAAGACGCCGGTAAATTGGTCCACGCTGGTGCTGCCGGTCTGCACGGCTCGGACTATAGCAAGGTGGACTTTAACCGCTCTAGCATGCCTTTGCTCGAAATAGTCAGCGAGCCAGACTTACACAGCCCAGAAGAAGCCCGACTCTATCTCACTGAGCTGCGCTCTATTTTGCGCTACATCGAAGTCTGCGATGGCAACCTGGAAGAAGGCAGCTTTAGATGCGATGCCAACGTCTCAATGCGCCCAGTCGGCTCAACAGAGCTTGGCACTAAAACCGAAATCAAAAACATGAACAGCTTTAAGGCCGTACAACGCGCCATCCAGTCTGAAATAGAAAGACAGACAAAAATGATTGAGGCTGGCGAGCGCATTGTGCAGGAAACAAGACTGTGGAACGAAGCTGAAGGCAAGACTTTTCCCATGCGCTCCAAAGAAGAAGCGCACGACTATCGCTACTTCCCAGAGCCAGATTTGATGCCAGTCACAATTAGCCGCGAGTGGGTGCAGCAAATCAGAGAGCAGCTCCCTGAGCTGCCAGCCGAACGCCGTCATCGTTATCTAAATGAGCACGGACTCTCTAGCGAAGACTCTATCGTCCTTGCCGAAACCAGAGAATTAAGTGACTTTTTTGATACTGCAGTCTCACTCGGCGCACCAGCCAAAGCCGCCTGCAACTGGCTGATGGGACCGACCATGGCTTACCTCAAAGATAGCAAAAAAGAGTTTACCGAAGTCAAATTGACGCCACAAAATCTAGCTGACATCTGTGCAGCTGTAAGCTCTGGCAAAATCGGCTCCACTGCCGCCAAACAGCTCCTGGTCGAGCTATTAGAGAGTGGTGGCGACGTCAGCAAACTAATCGAGAGCAAAGGTCTGGCTCAAGTCTCAGACGAAGGCCCAATCAAAGCTATGGTGCAAGCCGTGCTCGATAAGAGCCCAAGCCAGATTGCCGAGTACGCTAGCGGTAAGACAAAAGTACGTCAGTACTTTTTTGGTGAAGTAATGAAAGCAGCCAAAGGCAAAGCCAACCCGCAGGTTATCAACAAACTGCTGGATGAGATGCTACCGACCCCGGCTGAGCAGGCTTAAGCACTTAGCTCAATGAGCCTATAAAATGAAAAGGCTCGACAATTTTGACTGCCCACCCGATGTAAAGAGCACCCCGGGGTGGTATGAATAGTTAAGAGGGAAAGTGATGGTAGCCTGGCGCTCAAAAATACTGACGGTCCTTGTGGCGCTTGCTTTTGGTAGCGCTGCGTCCGCCACTGATTTTAGAGGCTACTTTGCGCCAGCTGTGCTGGTCAGCAACATGCAAAACAATTTGATGTACTCACCAGTCGGCATGGGTGAGGTAACGTCCAAGGCAGGCTTCCGCGTGCACCCTGTGACTGGTCACGGCGACTTCCACAATGGTGTGGACCTGGCAGCTCGTCTCAACGACAAAGTCTATTGCCTCCTTGATGGTGTAGTCACTCGCGTGGGCTGGCGTGGCAACCTCGGTGTAGCCGTAGAGATTTACCATCCGTATCCCAACGTACGCACGATAGTCGGTCACCTCAACGCTTACTCCGTACGTCCGGGCGAGCCAGTCATGCGCGGTCGAGTGATAGGTTATGCCGGCACCACCGGTCGCTCCACTGGTGTACACGTGCACTACACGGTGATAAAAGAAGACACCAACGAATACATCGAGCCGTATATGTTTATCAAACAAGTGCCGCAATATGTGATGCAATTGCGCACAGTGCAGGCTCAGATGATGCGCAACCAAAACATGCGCTCATACAAACAAAAGCTCGACAATAATCTAATTGAGACAACTGCTCAAAACACCGAAGATCTGCCAGAAGGCAAGCCCGGCAAAGAAAAAGATCCACCATCATCAATGGAGCCCTAGCACTAATTTATTAGTGACTTTGACTTGCTACAATCTGCACCAAAACTTACCTCCCGGTAAAAACAACAGGAGATACGCGGTGCAAAGAATCACTAACTGCCTCTGGTTTGATGGACAGGCAGAAGAAGCAGCAAAGTTTTATACATCCATCTTTAAAAACTCAAAGATTTTGGATGTAGTGCGCTACACCGCAAACTCATCCAAAGCTAGCGGTCAGCCTGTTGGTGATGTGATGACTGTAAGTTTTGAGCTGGACGGTCAAAAGTTTTTGGCTCTCAATGGCGGCTCACACTATAAATTTACCCCGGCGATTTCGCTCATGGTGGCATGCGAGACTCAAGCTGAGCTGGACCATATGTGGGACAAACTCTCAGATGGCGGTGGACCAGTACAGTGCGGCTGGCTAACTGACAAGTTTGGTGTCTCGTGGCAAGTAATACCAAACATGCTCGACAAGCTCCTCGTCAGTGGCGACGAAGAGAGGACAGACAGAGTCATGGCAGCGGTGACCAGTATGATCAAGCTGGACATCGATACAATGCAAAAAGCGTATGATGGTAAATAGCCAAAACCAAAAACAGGGGAGCTTGCACCACATATAGTGCCAAGCTGACACCAAAATACCAAAACCAGCTCAAAAACTTTTTTTACTCACCGCCAGCATTAACTTGCTGGTTTATTCTGCATTTCCCGCTCCAGCGCTAGCCAGTCCTTCGCCAGTCAGTCCAGTTGCGACCAATTCAAAACCGAGTACGGCAAAGACTGCCCAAAAACAGACAGTAAATAAAGCCAGTTCAGAACAGCCAACGCTCCGGCTGTACAAAGGCTACTTCCCTTATCATGCTTGCCTGCAAGTCACTATCGATGAAGTAATCAAAAAGCCAGAGCGGGTTTTACTGCTAAAAGCGACTATTAACGATGTCTACCGCGGCAACTACAAAAATGGTTCTTCTCTATACTTTTCGTTCTTTGATGAACTAGATGGTCCAATTTCATTTTCCAATCTCAACTCCCTAAAAAACAGCAGACAAATAATTGCTTTTAATCAGTGGCCAGAGGAAATCAACAAACCTGAGCTAAACAATGGCTTCAAAAAACTGAGACATATATCCAAAAATTCCATTAGCGATCTATGGATACCCTATGCAAAAAAAGGCTTTAGACCTTGCGACATCGGACAAATTAAGGCATTGATCAAAGATTCACCAACTCAGCCTGAGCAAGCAAGAGTTGCGTTTCAGAGTGTACTTGAGACTAAATGGACACCGGAACGCATCAATGACTTTTGTAGGTCCGAAAATCAATGGCCCGTGGGGGGTGCAACCGAACACACGGCAAACTATGGAGACGACTGGGCACCTATCTGTATGCATACAAACAGAGCCAATGAACTCCGAGGGAAAGCAGTAATCTGGCAAGCAGCTGTCCACAACAATGTTCCGACGTACTACAACATTTTCGTTTCTTCTACAGGTGCCAACTCTGGAAGTTGGAATTTGGAGGTTGCCAGTCCATCTTTAGAAGAATGGACTGATGACGATTTCTTGATGCACAGAGTTAGTCAATCGATAGCTCAATCTGCTTACGCTCAGTTTATTGTCAATGCCTACGCACATAAGAAGGCTACAATTGATAGGAGTCTTTTCAACAACCGTTCAAAAGAAACTGTCTTAAAGGACAAAAACGGCATAGCCATCGCCTATCAGTGTCAGCTCGATAATGGCAAAACACTGACTGCCGTGCTCTCTGATGACACATCAAAGTCCATAGACAGGATCCTCATCAATGGCACATTAGACAGCGGCTGGACGGACATGTACAAGAACAGCAAATCAAATCATGATAAGTGCAGAGCCGAAGCATGCAAACCAACGCACTAAACCCACCAACCACGGAGCCTCATTCAAATTCGTCCTTGCAAAGACCGGGAGAAATTGGAGTAATTTGCCGCGGTGTTTAACCCCTCAACTATCCTACAAACTTGCCTACTAAATACCAGCACGATTTTGCTGGTTTATTCTGCATTTCCCGCTCCAGCGCTAGCCAGTCCTTCGCCAGTCAGTCCAGTTGCGACCAATTCAAAACCGAGTACGGCAAAGACTCGCCCAAAACAGACAACAAATAAAGCCAGTTCAGAACAGCCACCACTCCACGGCTGTACAAAGGCTACTTCCCTTATCATGCTTGCCTGCAAGTCACTATCGATGAAGTAATCAAAAAGCCAGAGCGGGTTTTACTGCTAAAAGCGACTATTAACGATGTCTACCGCGGCAACTACAAAAAGGGCTCGACCTTAAATCTCACAGTCGATGATAACGGAGCAACACCAACATCAGCCGCGCCTGCCATAGATAGCACGAGCCCAACATCATTTACTTTTTTATCAACCCTAAAAAACACAAAACAGATTGTGGCTTTTAACATCGCACCAAAATGGGACCCAAATCCCAAGATTCCAGGAGCTAAAGACAGAGTTTGCAATCTCTGGATACCCTATGCGGGCAGAGGATTTACTCAAAAAGACCTGACACAACTAAAAACACTAATCACAGACTCGCCGACACAACCAGCTAAAGCCAAAGCTGCATTTCAAAAGCTGCTTGAGACCAAGTGGACCCCAGACAGAATCAATGACTACTGCAGACCTGAAACCCAAAGAAATTGGCTGTCCCCTTTTGACGGTACTGGAATGATCGATTGGACCGGCACATTGCATGCCAGCAAAGCCTCCACTCTCAAAGGCAAAACAATAGAGTGGCTAGCCGATGTTAGCCATAACTCGCCAATCCTTTACACCATCAATATCAGTTCACCAGACCAAAATTATTCGGGTTGGGATCTACAGCTCGCTGATCCATCTATTGTGGAGTGGACTGACCAAGACTTCCTGCTATTTAGAGTAAAAATCAATAGAGCTTGCTGCTTTTGCTCTGGCATCGCTAAACAAGTTTGTTCAACCGGCAGAGTCTGACTATCTGCATTTGTTTTCCGTGACGGGAACATCGGTAGCAAAAGACCAGAGCGGCAAAGTCACAGCCTGCCTCTATAGGCTCGACAATGGCAAGACATTGACTGCTCTGCTTACTGACGACAGATCGCAGTCAGTAGACAAGATCCTCATCGATGGTAAATTTGACCCTGGATGGACTGCGATGTACAAAGACTATCCATGCAACCTTAAGAAGTGCAAGGACATAGTTCAGCAAAACCAGACCAAGTCTGGCGTAAATCAGTCCACTGACTGATACAACCAACCATGGGCATCATATAGCAGCCTGCCACTAATGCAATTTGATTGCTAGAGCAGGCTGCGATTTTATCAGTTGATCCAGTACAAATTACCGTCCTGGCTACCGATACAGACACCATTTGGGCTCACAGCAGGGGATGAAACAATTGCTCTTTGAGTTTTAAATTTCCATTTGATGCCGCCGTTGCGATTATCGATAGCGTAGACATTGGCGTCGGGGCTACCGCAAAAGATCATGCCACCAGCGATTGCAGGAGATGACGAGAGCAAAGGCGAGGGCGAGTTGAGCTGGGTCTTCCAAATTACTTTGCCGGTATGTGCATCGTAACAGTAGAGCTTGAGGTCGTCGTTACCGACATAGACTTTGCCTGCGGCTCCAGTGGCAGCGATGCTAAATGATTCGGCTGCACCGGCCTTCCACTTTTGTTTGCCGGTGGCCAGATCAACTGCATAAAAGGCATGATCCCAACTACCAAAATAGACGATGTTATCCATGATCATCGGGGATGCCATGAGCTTACCACCTGTGCGGAAGTGCCAGAGCATGTGACCGTCTTTGGTGGAGAGACAATAGGCAAAGCCATTGTGGGCGGTGACTACAACAACGCCTGGTCCAACGCAGGGAGATGATGTGATGCGACCGAGGTTGGTTAGAGGTATGCCTGCCACACCAGCTGCCCCTGCTACCGCGCCGCTAGAGTCTGCTGTATGTGCGCCTGCGGGAGTATTGCCTGAGTTGGCGGCAGTTGCATTTGTACTATTAGTAGAAGGGTTTTGAGAATTTGCAGCGCCACTGGATTTTGCAGTACCACTATTAGCTGCGGTACCGGTAGCAACATCAGTGGCCACTGATTTGTTATCACCAACAACATTGCCACTCACTGTAGCAGTCGTGATAACTGAGCTAACAGCAGCATCAGTACTGGTTTGCGGCGCTATCGGATTATTGCCGGGAAACTGCCAGCGCAATTTGCCGGTTTTAAAATCGAGTGCGTATAGGTTGCCGTCCCAGCTACCGACATAGGCTGTACCCTCATGGATAGCCGGTGACGAGGAGACCCTATCCTTAGTCTCAAAAGTCCACAAGACCTTACCGGTGGTGGAGTTGAGACCATAGACCTTTTTATCCTCACAGCCTATAACGAGCATGCCATCGGCAATTGCTGGAGAAGATTTGACCTTGTCACCAAGGGTGGCGCGCCACAGCATCTTGCCATTTTGCTCGTCGAGGGCGTAAACATGCCCATCATCAGACCCCACATATATAACACCTTTATATATAGCAGGAGAGCTATCGATACCACCCTCTGCTGGAAACGTCCATTTGACGCGCCCTACAGTTGCAGGCAAGCTATCTATATATGAGTTACCAGTGCGGCAGGCGTTGTGCAAGAACATGCTCCAACTGCCTCTGTGCCTGGCTGCGATACTACCCGATGTTTCTTGCGGAGTAGCAACAACCTCTACCTTATTATAAATTTTTGCAGGTGCTCCCGGCACATTACTACCGGCTTTAGCATCAGATGGGCTGGGGGTTTGAGCAGCCGGGGTGGTCTTGGTCGCAGTAGCCGATACCTTACTTGCCGACACACTAGACCGGTCGGTTAGCGAGGTACTAGCTGGCTTGGCCACTGGCTTTTGTTGAGCTAGTGCAACAGGCGAAAAAGCCAGCGCTGTCAGCAATAGAGAACTCGCGATCGAGGAAAAAATGGCATGTGTTCCCGATTTGGAGGTGGTTGTCATGTGCGCTATTCCTTTTACCGTTTCCGGTGATCTTCTCGGTGCACTCTCAGGAGCGCTCCCCAACAGGGTTCCAATGACCATCAATTATAGAGGTTGATCACAATCGTTTGCTAAAATTTGATGATTCCAAAGCTTCATTCGATACCATAAAATCCATCCTCCGCTAACGACCAAGCCATCAAAGGTTCAGCTGTGCGGTGTTTTGGGGTATCGATACAAGTGACTATATATCTATATTTCAGATACATACTCCAAAAAAAACTTTCAAAATTCCAGTCGGAATCACTTGTTTAATAGGAATCATGGTGTTATCATCCCTGGCTGTGGGTTGGAATGAGTATTTCCAATTAGGAGGAAATCAAATGAACCGAGCAGAGCTCGTAGAGAACGTCTCTAAAGTAACAGGACAAGCCAAGTCCGAAGTGACAAGAACATTGTCAGCTTTCATTCACACAGTAACCGGCGCCCTCGCCAAAGGTGACAAAGTTACCTTGGTAGGTTTCGGAACATTCGAACGTCGCCAGCGTAAAGCTCGCACCGGCCGTAACCCCAGAACTCTTGCTCCGCTCAAAATTGCGGCTGCTCGCGTTCCCGCTTTCCGCGCTGGTAAAGAACTCAAAGACATCGTAAATGGTCGCGCTAAGCAACCATCACTCGATCTCGCAAAACCAAAAGCTGCTGCTAAGCCCGCTAAGAAAGCTGCTGCAAAGCCAGCCAAAAAAGCTGCTAAGCCCGCTAAAAAAGCTGTCAAAAAAGGCGGCAAGAAAAGATAATTTGGTGAGGGCTCTTGCGTGAGTGAGAGCCCTCATTCTTTTCAAATTTAGGATGGTTAGATTAGGTAAGGTAATCGTCATCCGACCCACATTAACAAGGGCCGCCATGTGCGGTCCTTGTTTTTTTTATGACCTTAAGCGATGGCGATGACATAAATCTGACACACTTTTTGTTTACTATGCATCCCTTACTAATCAGAGCAAGGTCTGCAATCACGCCTTAAAAACTGAGGTCAATTTGGATACTAGCAGTGACCAATCACAGCTAAGTAAAGCCGACAAAGCACCTTTGTCAGGCATGTCCCAGGGCGACCAAAATCAGTTTAGACCCCAAAACAAAAGCGAAACCAATCAGGCATTAACTCAACAGACCGGCGATCTCAGACAAAATCCAACCGACTGGCAAAAAGCTCTCGACTCACAGACACCTCGCTCGGACTTAGCCACATTAGGCTTTCCTGCCACAAAGATTGAGAGCGAGCCTACCAAAGATAAGGCCTTAGCCAAAGTCCCTGGTGATAACTTAGAGCCAGCTAGCCATGAACGCGTTGAGTTTAAAACATCATGGGGCCAATCTTTTTTGGTCGGCAATAAAATCCAACTAGACATAAAACCTGGCAAATACACAGCAGACCAGGACAAGCCACTGAGCGAAATCGCTCGCGAGAGATTACCTCAAAATGCCTCAGAGGCAGATCTTAAAAGCTACGCAGTCGAACTCAAACGGCTCAATCTAGGTCGTGTAGCCAAACAAGAAAATGGCACTGAAGTAGCTAAGGCTGGCGAAACACTGGTGCTACCCGGTCACAACAAAGACGGCGCTGTACTTTTTGAAGACAGTCGTGGCACTCGCTACAGCTACACCCAAGACGGCAAAATGACTCTGACAAACAAAGATGGCACAGGGTATCACAGCTCTTATGAAGGCACCGGCGAAGACTTCAGAATCAAGCAGCAAAATTTTGGACCAAAATTAGAAGACAACTTCAAGGTCGTCTTTGGTAAACACGATCGCATCATCGAAAACACCAAACTAGATAGTCCACCAAGGTCGCTCCCTAACGAGCGCGTCAAACTCGAATCCCTGGCTGATAAGTCCCTGCCCATCGACAAAGAAAGAATTGCCTTTAAACAAAACATGCAGGTCTTTGAGCAACGCGCCAAGCGAGATCATTTGAGCAGCGAGGAAGTAGCAAAAACCTACAGGGACCTCTCCAATATTTTGAACACTCGCGGCGATACACCCATGACCGAGCGAGAGAGAGCCAGACTGGCGACCCAGACCCTGCGCGCCATTGCCAATCCCAAATCAAACGACCAGGGCGCGTATGGTACTTGCCAGACCGCCATCATCGAAAACCGTGTACTGGCAGAAGAACCGTCAAAAGCCACAGCAATCCTCTCTCAGATAGCAAAAGATGGCAAGTTTACAACCATGGACGGTACCAGAGTAGAGATGGATGCAACCAATCTGCGCGCTCATGGGCAGTCGGCGTTTAACATAGCAGACGGCAAAAATGTACGCACCTATGCCAGCCAGGTTTTAGAGATGGCGATTCGCAACGCCTATCTCACTCGCAGCAATCAAAGCTCAGTCCCACCCGAAGAAATGCGCCTGCTACAACAGAACGACCCACGCCAATTTGATCACAGAGGGCAACTAGTAAGCGATTTTGGCGGGGGCGGCGGTGGCGCTAGTGGTGGCTATGACCATGCCATAAGATATGAGCCAGATAAGCAAGACAATGCTCAAGATGACCAGCTCGAAGACCTGTCTTTACAAGAACCAGCTCAGGAACAAGACGGATTGAGACAGTGGGATTACCGCACCAATCCACCTACCGAAATGCCCGACGAAAAAGTTGATAGAGGCTTTTACATGAGCCTACGAGGCTATCAACAAGTTACAGGCAAATTTAGCCCCGAGCGTCAGGTCTCCTATTCACCCATGACTGACGAAAACATGCAGCAGATGTTCGGCAAACAAATCAATTCAGAAGAGTCGCTTACACAATATCTCACTCAATTGAGAGCAAGCTCACGAGGCGATTTGTACGCCTTTGTCCACGTAGCAGGAGACGCTCCAGTACTGTCATATCCAGGGCAAGGTGGCGGTAGCTCGGGCGGCGGCAGCTCAGGAGGCAGAAGCTCTGGTGGTGGCGATCGAAACAGTGCAGATACAGGCAGTGGCACTAACAGCGCAAGAACAAACAGCGATGGAACAGACAAAACAGTTCTCAAAAATTCGGACAAAATAACGCCGCCAAAAACGCCAGAGCAGCCAGCAAAAAAATTACCAAGTCACGTCCTCAACATTATCGACTATGACCCCAAGACAGGTCTCGTCAAGCTAGATAACCAGTGGGGCAACAGCGCCGACAAAATACAAAAGCCCGTACACGTCAGCGAGCTATACAAGTCCATGGCCATGCTGAGGAAATAGAAATAGAGTTATCCGCTAACAGTCATAGCGTATATGCAAAGCTCACGCGAGCGGTGCTAGCCTAACTAGATCTCAGACTAGTGACCGTAAGGCAAATTTTGACCTTTACGCGCGGGTGCGCGAGGTTAGCTTTTTCTAGAGAAAGCTCAAGACTGTGGCTATTGGATGTCAATAAGTACCACTATCATGAGTATCTACTCTTTCGTTCTCTTTAAGGCCGGTTTCAAAACCAACCAAGTCCTATCTGCCAAATCTGTCTCTTTTCAGGGCATTTTCTGCCTGCAATTGAGTCCGGTTTGTCATTTCGCGCTGGAACGAACAGTCGATAAGTTTCAATCTCAGGCCCAAAGTGCGTACTACGGCAATTTGCCAATGCCACCCGTAGCACATCAAGCCTGGCTTATTTTTCAAAGGAGTGAGCCATGCTCAACTTTCTCTCTCAGTACGGTCTTGCATTCTCTTCGCTTGTACCGGCATGGATGAACAACTGGTTTGCACACCTTCAGGTGGCCCCCGGTCTGGTTGCATCCCAAACTTATCTCCCGCCCTTCCTGGTCTCAATCGTGCTTGGCACCTTGCTTGGCATGGAGCGCAGGAAGCGCCACAAAGTGGCTGGTGTGCGTACCAACATGTTGGTCTGCGCCTCCGCTTGCTTGATCACCATGGTCGGCCTCGTCATCTTTGACGCGACCAAAATCGGTGATCCGGCGCGTTTGCCTGGTCAGCTTTTGGCTGGCATTGCCTTCCTCGGCGCAGGCGTGATCTGGAAAAACGGCTGGCGCACACAAGGTCTCACCACCTCGGCGATGATCTTGTACGCCACCGGCATCGGCATCGTCTGTGGCTTTGGCTACTTGCTTTGGGCAACCAGTGCGGCAGTCATCATCGTCATCTTCATGCAAGCTTCCTACTTCATCTTCCCGCCCGACGACACCGGTGAGCACACTGTCATGGTGCGCTGCCATCGGGAGCACTTCGACGCAGTGCTTGCACTTTTCCCGACGCGTTCGTCAGTCACTCGCTTCACCCGGAGCGACAATGGCGAGCTGGAGTTCAGGCTCAACGTGCAGATGACACTGCGGCAGCTCAATCAGCTGCTCTCGACCAATATCCACAACGACGTCATCCGCGGCATCGAGGTGATTGACGAATCGAGTTCGTGACACAAAGTCCCAAGCTCACAGTTTAACGACACGCCTCAAGCAGGCGCGTCCTCTAACAACAGGGTCCAAAAATGTTTAAGCAACGGCTGAAGATGGCGCTTGCGGCACTTGTGCTGCTAGCGAGTACCTTTGGCGGCGGTGTCTGGTACGGCAACACTCTCCCCAAGGGTGATGTCGACCCGCAGGACTACATCGAGACGGTGTTCACACCGTATCAGAACGGACTCGAGCGCTATCTGGAATTTCTGGATGGCACCAAAAAGTCCCTGCGCATCGCTTCCTATTCGTTTACCGAAAAGAGCATCACCGACAAGCTCATCGAGCTCAAAGGTCGCGGCGTCAAAGACATCGTGGTGCTCGTGGATAAGTCTCAGACTCTCAGCGGTGGTCGCGGCAAAACCGGCACGCACTACCAGCAAGAGCAAGTCCAGCGTCTGCGTGACGCCGGCATCGAGGTGGTGATTGGCACGTCCTCAAAGAGCGGGCAAATCATGCACCTCAAAATCACCATCCGCGATGGTGAATGGGTGGAGGACGGCAGCTGGAACTACACTGCCTCCGCCAACAAGCAGGACAACAACCTCAACTTCGCTCGGTCGCCCAAGCGTGCTCGCCTGTTCCTCGGCAACTGGCAGCGCATGTACGACTTCATGAAGGCCCAGGACCAAACCCCCTGGGACAAAACAGACTGAGCCTTTTTCTCTCAACCAACTCGGAGTTTTTCATGTCAGCAATCTCTATCGGTCTCATCGTGGTGGCCATTGCGCTTGCCGTATTCGTCGGCGTGCGTGGCTACTACTGGTACTGTGAAGGCAAAAAGCTGCAAACCAGCGGCTATATGACCCCGGCGTCCACCAAACTGGCGCGCTGGACATTCAAGGCTGTGGCCAACGTCGGCACGCGACTGCTCGTCGGTCCCGTCACCGTCATCGGCCGCGAAAACAGCTTCTACAAGGGACGAGGGCTTGTCCTGCCCAACCACGTCATCACTCACGACTTCATCGTCGTGGGCAAGACCATGCCTTACGGCTATCGTCAGCTCTCCAAGGCTGCCGAGATCAAAAACCCGGTGGTGGCCACGCTCGCAGCCTGGATCGGCACCGTCGGTGTCCAGGTCGAAGGCGGCAAAGCACAAGATGGTGGCGGTCAGGCGGTGGTCGACACCGGCGCCAAGATCATCACCGCCAGCCCGGGCAGCCGCATGTTGCTGTTCCCGCAAGGCATGCTGACCTACACCGGCGACATCAGCCCCAAGACCTTCCGCACCGGTGCGACACGGATGCTGGCGAAGGCGGCCTCGGAAATCAACGGCGAGCCGCTCTTCGTCCACCCCATCGCCATCGACTACAAGCGCAATCGCAGTGACGCCACCTTCTTCCAGAAGGTCGTCTACCTGATGGGTCTGCAGCTGCTGCGCACCTTCCGCTACAAGGACAAGCTGGTCAACCCGGACGGCACCCCCGCTCTGGACGACGAAGGCAAAATCCAGTGGACGGTCAAGAAGTCGATGGTGCTCTACGGCGCCACCGTCGTCATCGGCAAGCCGATTCCCTACGCCGACCTGCCCGCCGACCCGCGCGAAGCCATCGAGTACATCCGGCAGCGCATCGAAGCGCAGCTGGCTGTTGCTCAGGGCAAGTCGTCGGCGGCGATCTGACCACGTCAACCACAGGCTGACTCCCAGTCAGCCATCTTCTCCGCGAGCCCGGGTCTCAGACTCGGGCTCAACTTGCAAATAGAGGCAAAGACCGCAATGGTCTAAATTCGGAAACCTTCCCATGACACACGACAACGACACAGTAGCAGGCAATGATGTACCGGCTCTCAACGCCGCCATCAATGCAACGCATGAAGCGCTGCTGCTCACTGAAGCTGTCCGTCAAATCGACCAGGCTCTCTTCTGGGCCAGACAAGGACGCCCTGACCTAAGCATCGTTTTTACCAACATGGCCAAACTGATGCTCCTCGAGGGCAACGGTAAGGAGAGTGAAAGCGATTTTTGGGTGCTCACCACCCGCAGTACCATCGGCATCGAGTTGAATCGACCGGTGCAAGCTGTGGAATGCGCCACCAAAGCGTTGGCACTGGGCGAAGTCATCTTTGCTCAGGACCCGCTCAAGCTAGCCGTCGCCAGAGGCAACCTGGGCAGAGCACTAGCTCTCCTTGGTCGACCCGAGGAGGCGCGCAAGCAGCTCTCTCAGGGCATCTTCGGTCTCACCGGAGCGAGCCACACGCCTCCTGCGTCTGCCACTCCTCGCGAGCAGCAGTATTACCGCGAGGCCTTCATCGAATTCGCACGAGCACTGCAGAGCCTCCCGCCTCGGCCACCTCAGACTTCGTGAGAATTCCCACCAATTGCTCCAGCTATAGCGACCTTTTCGCAAGGAGCTCAGTATGTCCAACTGGATTGTCAAAATCTGGAACAACAAGTTCATCCGCGATCGAATTTTCGCAGTGACGTTTCTGATCCTGATGTTTACTTGTTTCATCGACGCCTATCATGGTCACACTGATGCTGAAAAACTGCCCGGTCTCGTGGGCGGCATGATCAGCTTCATGGTGGTTCTGGTGTTGGTGTTTCAGGACTACGACCCCAATGACGATGATCCGGACAAAAACCCGGACAAGTACAAAGGGGGTCTGAGGTGATGCAGCAGCCACAGGAAGGTCTCATCATCCTGGGCTTGTTCATCGGCACTCTGCCGCTGGGCTATCTGCTCACCCGCTTTGATAAAGCCATCGAAGCAAAGCTGGGTAAAGTCGGCTACAACCTGCTTTACCTCGCTGTCCTGATTGGTACTGGTGCACTGGCTACCTACCTTGTCTCCATGGGCTTTTTGATGACGTTGTTTGGTCTCAGTCTGGGCGCACGCCTCGACGCCAACCTCAAGGCTCACAAAGCCGCACGTCAGAGAGAAGCCGAACACAAGGCCAGGCTCAATGCACTGGTCGACTCCATCGAAGCAGGCATTGCCGCACTCACCATTGGTGGTGCGCCTTGCAGCTTTGATGTCACAGCCATCAACAAGTCAGCCCGTGACGGACTGATCAAAGGCTATGTCGAGCGCGGTCTTACCACCGTCTCCGAAGTCGACCACAACAACCAAACCGTCACTATCAGGCTCTCACGCAAGAGCGCCTGATTACCGCATTTGCTGGACAACTCCGCCCCTAACAAGGCGGGGTTGTTCTTCTTTTAAGGGCTGCCTTCAAACACACTTTTCAAATACTCCTCACCCCTTTTTTCCTCACTTATTTTCATTCCAATTTTCTACTATCCTCTATCGTATTTTTGCCGCAAAAAATTTAGAGGTAAAGGGCAAAGTCAGTGTGATTGGCTATTTGCCACTGGCACAAGCAATAGCTAAAACCAAATACCAGCCATGACCGAGGTCACGGCTGGTGCATCAAATCAGCTGATGATGATTTGATGGAAGCGGTCTGACCATGAATGCATCAATCAAACCGCAGGGTCTGGGCAAAATCTGGACAGTGATACTGCCATCAGAATCTGCTACAGACCGGCGCCGAATCAGCTCAGCTTGAAGGTGGCCTGGTTGCGCGCCTGGTTGGTCTGCGTCAGGGTCCAGCCGCTCTTGGCGAAGGCCGCAGCGACTTCGGCGACCACATCCGGGGCATAGACACCGCGAACGGTGACCGAGGACTGGGTGCCCGCGTTGATGGCGGCGATCAGGGCATCGGTCAGGTCCTTGACGCGGATGGCACGGGTGGCGGCGGCTTGCTGGGCAGCGGCGCCGACGTTGTTGCTGGCTTGGTCTTGCTTGGTGGGGATGTTGCTCATGATGATCTTTCAAATCGATTGGTAAAAAACTGAGTTGAGTTTGTGACAGCAACTCCCTACATTTGCCAAAGTCATATGTGAGTGGTGGTCTCTCATCTGCAAAAGCAGCGGACACTCTTACCAGTCAATAAAAACAAGTGCTACCCCACTGCAGCAATCCTGCTTTTATTTATTCGCAAAGGTGGCGGAGGATAAAGGTTGCGCGAATTGGGACTTTGGTGGGAAATGGAGGAGAGAGACAAATCGAAGCTAACAAAATCACTCCACCAAGCCCAGTAAATATTCGACATCAACTGTTAAAACTCTCAAATAGAAGTCAAAATGAGCCGAACACAAAGGTCCAAATTAGTTTAGCCATGACAAATAGACTAGCGCAACTTGCACTAACCAAAATTCAACACGCATCTTTTTGACAGACCGATCTCCAGCATCAACGAGGACATAGCCCCTACCGTTGCCATTTTTGACTCACTAGCACAAAACCACAAAGCCAAATAGTGCGATACCACCTACGGTATCACACAGTGCTGTAGCCGCCCTTATTGCAAGTCCAATTTGGGCACGAGCCGACTCAATTGTTTTGGCAGTATAAAAGTCATTTGTAGCAATTTTGGGTCATGCTACATCTTCCACAGAACCTTAGTCCCAATCGCTAAGAGCAATTCTCAACAGCTCGCTACTTAATTGCCAGCTTGTCCAACCTATCAAAAAAGCTCTTGCAAATTTGGACAGTACCATTAGCACTGTGCCCATCGTCTGAGAGTGCGCCAATATGGCCACCATCGGGCACGCGGTAATAAGTCAAAAGCTGAGGAGTACTCTCGTAGCTCTTTGCCAGCTTATCAGCCTGGCTTATGGGTAATACTGGATCTGAAATAGAATGCACCATTAGAAGCGGCATATGCTTACCAAGCAAACAGCGGGAACCTAAATCAGGCTGTGGATAAAAGAGCGCAGGATAAAGACACAAATACGGCAAGTGCTCCTGAGCAACCTGGCTCAAAGCCAGGTAGGGGCTAATCAGCACTACAGCCTTGCAGGGCTGGCGGGTGGCAATATCTGCCGCTGCTCCAGTGCCTAGCGAAATGCCACACTGCACAATACTACCGGCAGTGGCACCACGTGCGATGGCAAACTCATAAGCTGCAAGTGCATCTCTTCTCAAAGCAGCACTCGATGGCTGCCCTTCGCTACGACCAAACCCTTCGTAGTCATAAAGCAGTACGTTTGCCCCGGCCCGGGCAAACACCTCGGCCGTCTGGGCGTAGCCATCGTAGCTAATATTGGCTGCCTGTCCGTGGTGGACAATCACTGTATAGCGGGCTTTAGGGACGGTTATATAAAAACCGTACAAATTACAACCATTAGACGCCTTAAAACTGACAGTCTCCGGATTGAACCTCTCAATCGCTTCAGGCATTTGATAATGCTGAGTTTTCAGGGGAAAAAACTCAAACTTCAAAAACAACAAGACTGGAGACAAAGCCAGATAGACCAGGACTAACGTAAACAGTGCAAGCTTAGTCATACCCATTGGGGTATATCTCTTTTTTGAGAGCATAAAATCCTCTAGCTCATATCGCCACAGCCAAGACATCGAGAGCTTGGGCTCTTACCAATCTTGCAGAAGCAGGATGCCATGCTACATGTTGACCAACACTGTATTAAGTGTTTGCTAGCTGGGCGCTGCATCTCATCGCCAGCGATATTTACTGCTACTTCTACAATGGTATGATCAATGCCGCAGCTGTTGCCAAACAAGCTCAGCAAGCTGCACAGTAAACACTAACGAGACTTAGCAATGAATATCCCGGCTAGCCTGCCAGCTCAAACTATTATTACAGCACTACTAGTGACCTTTACACTAACTGCTAGTGCCGTCAGAGCTGAAGACACCAAAACACAAGCCAAAGAGCAACAGCCGGCTCCTCAGAGCGCAGTCAAAACTGAGCCCCCAACCACTAATCAAGATTCATCACAAAGTACAACTGCAAGCCAACCTCAAGCCCCGGTCGAAACCGAACTCGAAGACCTCACAGACAAGCCATTTGAAGCAGTCTGGCCTGACGGATGGAAAACCAAAGTACTACCTGGGCCTCTTACCAATAGTGGACGTGATCTTGGCGGCAAGCGAGTTAGATCAATGAAAATCGACAACGGTATACCAACTGTCATTGAGCTTACATTCTTCCCACGTCGAGATAAAGGTCAATCCAACATTGCCGATGAAATCAAAACCGTATTGAGCAACATCAAAAGCGGCTACGAAACTAAAGGATTTAGCGCCGAAGTCGGACCAGTACAAAACACAAAACTAAGCAAACTGGACTCAAACGAAGCGATAGTAACAGTAACTACTCCTGCTTTTAAGATGCTACAAAGCATCTTGCTGACACAAAGTGAGGATTACTTTTACTCACTGACCTTTACCGGCCGTCAGACCCAATACGACCTCTACAAGCCCGCCTACGATAGGCTGCGCAGCTCACTGGTGCTTAAGTAGTAGGCACAAGGCCTACTCATGCCGCAGCCTGGACCAATCGATCTCTACATCTGAGTAGCGGATGTAGTTACCCGGCCAAAGAGTCCTCTTTGTGCGGCAGCCAATAACTTCTCTTTTGTCTTGCACCATGTTATTTGCACCCACAATCGTCCCCTTTGTAAAAGGTCTTTCTCTTGTTATATCTGACTCCCTCAGGATGCTGCCTTTGAGAATCAGATGAGCTGCACAACTTTGAATCATAGGACCAATTTCATCCCAATCTTGAGGCAAAACTTCCAAATAACAATTGCCTAGCGTCTTTTCACTGGTGCTGCAGACGACGTCATACTTTCCAGCACGCGGTGCTACAAATGTGGCAAAACCAATGACTTTAGTACCAGAAGAAGAATAAGAGCCAAGATTGGCAGCACAATTAAATGGTAGTTCCACTGACGTTATGGAATCCACAATCTTGCATTTCATAATTGTATGTATGTCTAAAGCTCTGTGGGCTAGTTTTTTGACAACTGGATTTCGGACAACAGTTCGTCCTTTGTTCTTATCGTAGAGCACGGACTGTTCCAAAAAATAAATTCGATACAAACCTGCTCTACTGCACTCAATCGTGCCCGTACCAGGCATAGCCACTCTCTGCGCTGGCGATGGCAAATACTCCTGCCCAAACCCAGGACATACAAAAAAGAAAATATTCCAGCCTGCAATTACAAACAAGCTCGTCGCAAAGACTCCAATAAACCACTTGAGTAATAATCTTTTATTTGTAAAACCATTCACTTAAGCCGGTCCCAAAAGAATGAGTAGGTCAATGCATTGAGATAAGCGCTCTGCTTGTTATTGGCAGCAGCACTGTGTCCGCCTTCGATGTTTTCGTAGTAGAGCACTTTGTGTCCGTACTCTTTTAGCTTAGCAGCCATTTTACGTGCGTGACCGGGATGGACACGGTCATCGCGAGTAGATGTCTCGATAAATATTTCGGGATAGGTCACATCTCTTTTGATGTTTTGATATGGTGAATACTTTGAAATGTACCGCCACTCTGCTTCTTTATCCGGGTCACCATACTCATCCATCCAGCTAGCACCGGAGAGGAGCTTGTTATAGCGGCGCATATCCAGCAGCGGAGAGCCGCAAACCACAGCACCAAACAAATCAGGACGCTGGGTCAACATCACACCCATAAGCAGTCCACCATTGGAGCCACCATGGATGCCGAGATGACTGGGGCTAGTCACCTTACGCTTGATCAAATCCTCGGCAATGGCGATAAAGTCATCATAGGCTTTTTGCCTGTTTTCTTTGCGCGCAGCCTTGTGCCAATCTGGTCCAAACTCACCGCCACCGCGGATATTGGACAAGACATAGACCCCACCGCGCTCCATCCAGGCAGCACCCGATACGGCTCGATAGGATGGTAGCATCGAGTGCTCAAAGCCACCGTAGCCATACAGAATGGTTGGATTTTTACCGTCCAATTTGATTTCTTTTTTGCTCACCATAAAGTACGGTACTTTGGTACCGTCTTTAGATGTCACTTCAAATTGACCGACTTGCAGGTCCTTAGCATCAAAAAACTCTGGCTGAGACTTAACCTTTAGACGCTCGTCACAGTTACCACCGGCAGCCACTTTACCGTAAAAGAGCGTAGACGGGCTGAGCAAGCTATCTGTCTGCATAAAGTATTCATCACTATGATCGGCGTCAATACCCCAGACATTGACCACACCAACATCAGGCGTTTTTACTTTGCTCCGCGACCAGACTATCTCTCCACTAGCGTCTTTAGTCTTGCTCCAGAGATAGAGACTGGAGCATACGTTTTCGGTTTCTTCGACAAAAATATAGTTTTTGGTTATACCGCGACCGCTATAAGACTTACGCGGGCCTGGTTGATAAAACACAGTAAAGGCGCGCTTACCAGCCATATACGCGTCCACATCCGCCGCAATCAGACTGCCAGCACCATATGTTTTACCGCCCACTGTCCAGTCTGAGCGCAAACGCAAAAAGAGCATATCAAACGAGAGAGACACATCTGCGTCCTCTGGCTTATCAATCAAGACCCAGTCATCACCACGTTTTAGATAAGCCATGTTTTTGTAAAAACTTACACCTCTATGGATTACTTCGTAGTGTTTGCCATGATCCAAAAACGCGTAAGCAATAACACTGACGTCAGTTTTTTGGCCAGCAAATACTTGCTTAGCCTCAGAAAGCGGTGTGCCTCGCTGCCATTTTTTGACCAGCCTGGCATAGCCAGAGTCAGTCAGAGAGCCTGGACCAAAGTCAGTACCCACATAAATATTGTCTCTATCTATCCAGGATGCGACACTTTTTGCCTCAGGCAAACAAAATCCATCTTTGATAAAAGCCCTGGTATTAAGGTCAAATTCTCGCACTACTTCTTTATCACCGCCGCCGCGCGAGAGCGATATCAAACAGCGATCATAACTGGGTTCCAGCACATCAGCCCCGTGCCAGACCCAGTTTTCTTTTTCGCTGGCTGCCAGTTTATCAAGATCGAGCACGACTTCCCATTTGGGCTCTGCTTTTTGATACTCGGCTAGTGTGGTGCGGCGCCACAATCCACGCACATTTTTGGCATCAGTCCAGTAGTTATAGTAGTACTCGCCGTATTTGGTGACATAGGGTATTTTGGCTGGCGAGTCGAGTATTTTGAGGATACGCTCTCTCAGAGGCTCAAAGCCAGGCAATGACTCAATTGATTTTTGGCTGGGTTTATTTTGGGCACGCACCCAGGTCAGCGATTTTTTGCTGTCTATGTCTTCTAGCCACAAATAACTATCAGTGTCAGACAAAGTCGTTGCTCCAAATACAGGATTGAGGGGACAAGCAGGATAACCCAGGTTAACAGCGCCAATAAGCAAAAGGCAAAATCCAGAGACTGACCATCTTTGGGCATGCCGGTGCATTTGGCTAAAGCTAAGTTTTACGGGATACATATATAAGCCTTTTGACCCGGCGATTGTATCACTCAACTGTCAGCAAAGTGTTGCTTCAGCCTCGGCAAAGTGACTAGACCGCCCTATGCTTGAGTGATGCAACAAATACCAAATATTATTACTAGTGTCAGACTCATAGCAGCCATGATTATCTTGATGCTCAGCCTCTTTGCGCCAGATCACGGGACATCTTGCTTTGTCTGGCTTTTTGTCGCAGCGGGCATATCCGACATGCTCGACGGTTTTATCGCCCGCAGGTTTAACTGGTGCACCGCCTTTGGTGCCACGCTAGACAGCGTATCAGATCTCTCGCTTTACGTTTCTTCGATTGTATTTTTATACCAGACCAGTCAACAGGCTCTCAGTGCCAATTTACCTGTCGTACTAATCGGGGCGATGTTGCAAACCTTACATCTGTGCTATTCATATCAGCGCTTTGGTCGCTTCCCGGCCTACCACTCAGACTTTACCAGAGCCTGTGCCTATCTCATCTTTTTTGTAATGCTAGCCTTTTGCCAGAGCCACAATAGTCTTTTGATTGGAGCAATTGCTACTATCTGGACGGTCTGCTCACTGGAGGGCATGATCATCACCACGCTGCTCAAAACACCGATGAGTGATATCAAAGGTATCAGTGTCGCACTACAAAATCGCCGAGATTTTAAAACAAAACAGACAGTTACAGCGCGCACCGCTAGCAGTCAAACAAGCTAAACTTAGAGACCTCTACTCAGGTCTCTCTTGTGGGCATCCCCAAAAACTCGCTTGGCTTTACGCTCTTTCTTGGAGCGCTTGGTGCTCTGCCGCCTCTGTCCATCGATATGGGACTGCCAGCCCTGGCAGTAATCGCCCAGACACTGCACGCTAGAGACAACGAAGCAGCCCTCACACTGAGCTTGTTTTTAGCGGGCTTTGCTATCGCGCCAGTGTTATTTGGACCGCTCTCTGATCGCTTTGGGCGCAGACCCATACTGCTTATCGGCTCTACTATTTTTGCCATCGCAGGCATCCTCTGTACCATCGCTCCCACCATTGAGCTCTTGCTCTTGTGGCGAGTATTGCAAGGCATCGGCGCAGGCGCTGGAGCAGTGCTATCGATGGCTATCGTGCGCGACTTGTTTGAGGGCAGCGACGCCCGCGCCAAGCTCTCCTATGTCGGCATTGTGCGCAGTCTAGCCCCGATGATTGCCCCCACGCTCGGGGCCATTGTATTGAGCATTGCCAACTGGCGCATGATCTATGCCTCCCTTGCGGTGATGGGCGTATTGCTTTTGATCCTCATTGCCACGGGCTTTGAAGAATCAGCCCCCAGTGAGCGCCAGCCCTTTAACTTGCCCACCCTTTTGACCAACTACAAATCAGTTTTGACAGACCGCGTAAGCGGCGGCTATGCCTGCATGGGTGCCTTGATGTTTGGCGGCATGTTTGCCTATGTCTCTAATTCACCACTGCTCTTTATTGGCGTCTACAAGCTTACAGCCACTGCCTTTGGCGCACTATTTGCAATAACGTCTTTAGGCATCATGGCTGGAGCGTTTATCAACGGTCGCCTCAGTGCCCGTCATCTGCCGCATCATGTGGGACTAAATATTGGTGCCTCTCTGGCAGTAGTGAGCACCTTAGCCAATCTTACCCTGACATGCCTGGGGCTGAGCAGCGTCTATACTCTTGTGCCTTTGCTCTTTGTCTGCACTTTGAGCCTGGGGCTATCAGCACCCAACACTACACACGGCTGCCTGCAGCCACTACCAAAAATCGCTGGCGCGGCCTCTGCTGTGCTAGCTTGCTCACAGATGCTTACCGGTGCTGTATCGAGCGCCATTGTTGCCTTTATCTATGATGAGCGCTCGCCTTTTGCAATGACAGCAGTGATGGCCGCTTTTGAGTTAGCCGCCCTGGTCTTTTATCTAGTCTGGATACGCCCAGCCGAAAAACAGATTGCCAGCTCCAACCAGCCAGTGCAGCATTAACCGGCTCCTCTCAAGCTATTTCCTGCGAGCTACTTCTGCCGAGCTTCTTCGCGACGTACTTCTTGCTTGGTGACTTCGATAAGTAGACCAAACAAATGCATAGCCAGGGCTTCTATGCTCTCAGGAGCAGTCTGTCCACCCTTGAGCCGCCAGGAGACTCCTCTTTCGACCACTTTGACTTCCAACTCAGCAGCTGGCTGATAGTGCTGCTCTATCTGGCTTTGAGCCATGACCTGGGTTGTGGGCACAAGAAAAAATTGAATAACGTTGACGCCGCCTCTAACTACCAGCGCATAATGTCTATTTGACAGTCTCGCTCTAAAAAAGGTGCTGGTGGCTTCAGCTTCACGTTTAGAATTAGCCTGCAGGACCTCAGTCACATCACCAAGTATAGTGGCATTAATTTGCATCGAAGTGCTACGCGCTACTTTATTAAACTCCAGAGCAAACCAGCTCAAATCCTGGAATAAGCGGTCAATTAAAAACGAAACAGCGGAGCGGTATATGCGTAAGCGCATTTCTTGCTCCACAAGCTTGTCATAACGGGCCTCGATAAAGCTGGTAGAATCGGCCTTTAGCTCATCCATCCAGGAGAGCACATCAGCCGAGCGCTCGGGACTAAAGCTACCAATAAACTTTTCGGAGAGTTCGTGATGACTGGCTTTTTCTCCAGCGGAGACATGCCGACCAGACTCCGCGGCAGCGTGCCCAAACATACTGCGATCAATGTTGCGCGGCATAATAGTTTGAGAGGCCGGGTGATTCTCGACAAATTTGCGCGCCTCGTTGCGGCTCAGACGACCTTTTGACGAGGCCGACCCTGACTGGCTCGGTCCCGACTGACCCATACTTGCAGGATAGTATTTGCCCATATCACCTTTGATCATCGCCATATCCTCACTTTTAATCAAAATTGCCAACCAGCATTGCCAAACGCTATCAAGTCAGTCCATTGTGCAAAAAGTCAGACACCGTGTCATCGACCAAAGTGTATTAACGAAACTGCGTAAATTTAAAAGCCTGCTTTTAAGTGTGCGAAAATAGCCCCATGTCAAAGCCAGCTATAACTTTTCACGTAGTCACGCTCTTTCCTGAGCTGATAGACAACTATTGCCAGACCAGCATCATCGGCAGGGGTGTCAAAGCCGGCTGCCTGCAAATCAAAGCCTACAATCCCAGAGACTATTGTCTGGACCGCTATCGCAAAGTCGATGACACTCCTTATGGTGGCGGAGCAGGTATGGTGCTCAAACCAGAGCCAATATACGCTTGCGTCGAGTCCATCCTGGCTGCCATTGAGAGCAATCCCCCCGGCACCGCTACCCCCATAATTATCACCAGCCCCCAGGGCAAGCCCCTGGTCCAGGCCGATGCCCAGGCCTTTACTGTCGAGTCAGACATAATCATCATCTGCGGTCACTATGAAGGCTTTGACGAACGCATCCACAGCCTTGCCACCCATGAGGTATCACTGGGAGATTTTGTCCTCACCGGCGGTGAGCTAGCCGCGCTATGTCTGGTCGACGCAGTTGGCCGCCTCATCCCGGGCGTGCTCGGTCAGAGCCAATCTCTGCACCTGGAATCATTTAACGAAGGCATCAATGGTCTACTAGAAGGTCCGTCATATACAAAGCCACCAGTTTTTAGAGATATGGAAGTACCTGAGATTTTAAAATCAGGAGATCACAAAAAGATTGACAAATGGCGCCGAGAGCAAGCTCTCAAGCGCACCCTGGAGCGCAGACCGGACCTTTTAGTCAACGCCAAACTGTCTAAAAGCGATAAAGAGTTCTTGAGAAATTTAAAAGAAAGTCTATAATTACAGACGGTCGGTAGTTTCATATTTGGTACCATCGTTTGTCTTTGCCTCTGAGCACCACTAACACCAAAATCCATCCGATGATGCCTGTGGCTCGCGCAGCCAAGCTCCTGGATGTCAGCGTCAAAAAGCTGGAGAAGCGCCTGGAGCAGGGTCTAATCCAGGGCGTGCAAAGACAAATATCCGAGCGTAATGGTGGCAAATATAGCTGGTTTATATACGCCGGTGCCTTTGAGAGCCTGCTTGAGACTAGAGTCAAAGCCTGCGAAGCAAGAATATCCACCGAAGGTCTCGACCAGCTATTTTTTACTGATTTTGGTGATGGCAGCCTGGCTCCAAACGACCATACAGCCGACCTTATCGACCTGCATCTCAACATCCGTCAGTATATCGAGGACGATGGCGATAGCACCGCCGCCGATGCTACATCTCGTTATGGCTTGAGCCTTGTCAAAGCAACAACTCAATTAACCGATGCTCAGATACTGACACCGCAGGCAATTGCACCAGAGACTCTAGTATCTCCCATACAAGACCTTACCGACTTTACTACAATTGAGTCAGAGAGCGACTTTGACAGCACTACCATCGATATAATTGATTTTACGGCCTCATATTACTGCGAAGAAGACGAACAACATCTTGAGTCGACCTCTGCCACAAGCACAAGCCAGGAGCGTAACACCAACATCGCCCTGGCATCCGAATTGTTGCAGCACCTGCGCCAGGAAAAACAACGCAACGAGATACTACAAGCCAGAATTGATGAGCTTGCTGGTCAAGTCTCCAGTATGCACGAAGAAATGAGCGCCATCCGCATCGAAGTACTGGCCAAGCCGGTAAGCAAAAACTTGTTTGGCAAGATCAAGAGTTATTTTGGTTTTTCGGATGGACGGATGTGATAGAGCGGCGAAATATACCGCACCGCAATCGACATAGTAGAAAGAAGTAACGATGGCAGCATCATAAAGATGCCAAATATCGAGCAGAGCATAGCGTATAGCATCGATTGCCCATTACAAAATAGACCAAAGGCAAACAAACCTGACGCCACCATCGATAGCGCCACATTGATATACCAGCCCGAGATACGCCATTTAGACTCCAGCAGAGCCCGCGCCATAAATAGACCCTGCGCTATAAAAGCCAGCAAAAACCCAGCAAAACACCAAGATAAATATGAGTTTTGCTCTTTGATAGACGAGGCTTCCTTTTGATAGCTCCTCGCCTCAAAGTAATTCTCAAAGCGGCCCAGTGAAGCTGCGATGTTTTCGTCTGCCTGAGCCAGTCTCATCTGGTCGTGCAGAGGGTTAGAGAGGATCAAGCGCCGCTCTTCTTTAAAGAGATCATGAGCAGTGTCCATGCGCTTATCTCTAAAGTTGGCTATAGCCAGCCCCTCGAGCGCTGCCAGATGTCTCGGCGAGCCCGCCCAGGACCACCTCAGCTCTTCGTTTACTTTGTTTTGCCAGTAATCAATTGGCGATTTATCGCCACCCTCATACAGCAAACGCGAGCCATCATAATCAAGGGCCTCTGGCGATATGCGCGCAGTCAGCGCGTCTGCTGTCACCATCATCACTCCAATTGCCAGACCCACCATCGCCGCTTTGACAAAGTTGGATCGGTTAAACTCATGCAAGCTCGGCAATGAGGGCAGATTTTTGCCAGTAAAGTCTTTGTGGGTAAGGGTTTCCCATGGCGGCGGTCTAAACTCATGTTCTTTGTCTGGATCATAGAGACCGACTTCATTTGAGCCGGTGTCCACACCGCGAGCCATACCCTGACTGGCGTTTTTGATGACAAAATTTTTGTGACTGGCGACGTTTGTCTTAGTCGGACCCGCTTGCCCCGACTCTTTTTTACCAAATCCTGGTTTTCTGCCGTCGCTCACCGTCATACCCGCAGCCTTAACTAGCCTAGATATGCCCAAAATAGAGCCACTCGCCAATCATGAATGGTCTAAGATTTTGCGTCTAAAAGTTGGAGTAACGCATAAGCCGGGTTCTGTGTTCGACTGTCATCTATCTGGGAGTATGGTCTCCCATACCCTCTAGCGGCATCAGCATCTTGAGATAGCGGGCCACTATGACCTCAAGATATACCTTCGCCTTGCACCTTCAGCGGGGTTTACCTAGCCAAGGCCTCTCGACCTTGCTGGTACGCTCTTACCGCACCGTTGCACCCTTACCTCGACAAGCGAGGCGGTCTTCATTTCTGTGGCACTATCCTCACGCTCACGCGCACTGGGAATTACCCAGCAACCAGCCCTGTGGTGCCCGGACTTTCCTCATCATTAAATGACGCGACAGTCTGCGCTACTCCGCCTGCCATTATACGCCGTGAATAACACCGACCGGCCCAAGATAATGTCTTTGCATCTTTGACGGTTTCCCGCATAAATGATCTATACAGCGCCTCTTTACTATGTTACAAACTATGAGTCGGATGCAAAGGGCCCATTACTAGAAGGAGCCAAGCACTATGTATAGCTCAATCGGGATCTGGGATTTTGGATTCTTTTTCGTTATCTTTTTGATTGGCATTTTAGCCACATATTTTCATTGGACCCACGCCATGCACGCCATTCGCCGTCGTGGTTCGGTGGGAGCCAATTATTGGGGCAACTATGCCAGCTCCAAGCAAGGCAAGGACGAAGGCAAATTTAAACTACCAAAACCAAGCAGCAAAGCTCTTACTTGTGTATCGGGTAAAGCCCAATCAGGTTGCGGCGCCAGACGTTAAGCACGCTTGCTTACACAATTGCTAATGACAGTCGTTTAGCCACTGTCCAGTTTTATCAACATTATGCGACTGCCCTTCATTTTTAGTCAAAATGCACTGTTTTAATTGGCTAAACAGCGCTTTGACGGGCATGATTAATATATGGCCAAAACTCCTTCTACAGATCAGTCTAGCGAGACTATCGTCGAGCCCTCTGGTATAGAGAGCCAGTACGACTGTGTCTACGCCAGGGCAAAAGAGAGCGGCACCTTTGGCGACTTTGAGAGAGCCGCTAGTGAGTACCGAGCTGCCACCGATGTGGCACGGTCATTTGGCCTTGAGGACGAGCGGCTTTTTGACAGCCTCTCCAGATTAGCTTATTGCCATTATCGCCTCGGTGACATGCAGCAGGCAGAGGTTGCCTACAGAGAGGCCCTTGAGCTTATGGAGCGCTTCCACAAAAGTAAGCATCCAGACCGCTTTGCCTCGATACTCTGGGCTATGGCTGTGCTCTTATCAGACAGCAAACGCTTTAACGAAGCCGAAGAATACTTCAAACGCTCCATGGCTGTATCCGAGAGTTGGTCCGGTCCAAAAGACCGTTTTGTGGCAGACTGTCTTTGGGGTCTGAGCAAATGTTTGACAGGAGCTGGCAAAATCAACGAAGCAGAAGAAGCAATTAAAAACGCCATAGCCATCTACCAGGGCCTGGATGAAAACGTCGACGACTTCCTCGCCACCAATTACATCAATCTGGGCTCACTGCAAATGCAACGTGGCAAAATAAATGATGCCATCGAGTCACTGACACACGCTCTTACACTGAGAGAGCGCATCGCCGGCAAGTACGATGCCACAGTGATGAGTGTGCAGGGCAAGCTAGCGATGGCTTACATGCAAATCAAAAATTACAGTGAGGCATTTAGACTGCTCAAAAAGAGTCTCAAAATCACCGAAAACATCTTTGGCATCATGAGTCCAGAAGCTGCTCGCAAACAAGTGGTCATGGGCGATTGTCTTGCTTGCCAAAATAAAAACGAGCTGGCTGTAAAAGTGCTTGAGCGCGCAAAAAAAATCATCGAGAGCGACCCCGAAAACTTTGATCCCACTCTCATGTCAGCTTGTCTCTTTGAGCTAACCACCGGCTATCAGCGCCTCAAAGATGATCGCAATACAAAGCTGAGCCTCGAAGAACTCGTCCATCTCTTTGACAAAAACTCACCGCCCCTCAATCGCGGCGGACTTTATGCTGACTCACTCATAAGGCTAGCAGCCATTTATGACAAACAATGCTTATTCAAAAAAGCGCGTCCGCTCTACGAAGAAGCGCTACAGATAAGAGAGCGCATTTATGGTAACGAGCACAAACTCGTAGCCGAAGTCTTGATGCGCCTGGGCACATGCCAGGGCAAGATGTCGCTGGGCAATTTGGCCAACGAAAACATCAAAAAAGCAGAATCAATGCTAGCCGATTTGAAAAAACGTGCGTGATAAGCAGAGCTAAGGGGGCTTAATTTATATTTGATAAGAGATCTCACAGCACACTCAAATCTAACAGCCTTTGACCAGCCAAAGTTTTTTAAAAAAATAAAAGATTTTTTGTTGGTTTGTTAAATAAATTTCCAACGAAAAGCCTTTTATAAATTGATAACCAACAGGTGTTGACAACGACCGAAGTCCGAGCAAATCAGAAGACCTCTTTTTGTTTTGGGTGATGGCCCCACACCTACCCGAGACCTTTGTTACACCTGGGATTAGGCAATACACACGCCAACCGCAGATACATGCTGACCTTTACAGACCATTCATCCACCAAGAAACCACAAGAGGGCGCTAACACCCCGGGAGGAACTTGAGGTCAACACTCAGCGAATATCCTGACCCAACTATTATATTCTGCGCCAATCAATCAGAAGGCAATACTAGTGCTGTTTGGCAAGAAATAGAAAAAGCCAGAACACTACCGAAACTACACACAAAACACTTTTCGAAATTTTCAAAGCCATTCAATACTCTCACTAACGCCTTCCAACCACTAAAAGAGAGCCCCTTAAATACAATTTGATAGAAGCAGTGCCTGCCCTTAACACACTAACAACAGCGACAAATTCCACAAAAATGGTGGACGGGGATCGCCGTCTTTGCGCTGTACACCTTTGAGTTGCGAGTATGTGGGAGTGTGCTCTCTAACAACACTGGAGACATATGAGCCTGCATACGCTAAAGCGCCCAGTCCCATCATCACAGGCTTGATCCGTGAGCTAGCCACCATTCCTGCTGTCAAAAGCAAGCCACCCGCTCCATAACCGGCATCTTCAGCCACTTTTTGACCATAGTATGATTTACGCTCAGCGTCATTATTGATGTCGCTATAACTTTTGTAGTTATCCAAAATACCTGATGCTTTGTAGATACCAAAGGCACCAGGCACAAAGCGAGCTATACTGCCCATGCGGGATTCGGCTGCTAGAGTAGCAGCGCCAGTAGCACTCGCCGGCACAGCGGCATCGAGCATGTATCTGCTATAGGTGGTGAGTGGGCTAGCCTGAGCCAAACTCTGACGCTCGTAATTAAAGTCAAACTTGGATGGGCTGCGCAAGAAGTGCTGCACTGTATCATCCGGCACAATGGTAGTACCAATGGTGCCATCAGCTCGCTTATAGGTAGCATTGGCAACACCAGCAAATTTGAGGTCCTCACCGACATTTACTTGACCTGATTGACCAGGAAAAGCACCCATAACCAAATCTATACGACTGGCACTGAGATAGTCCTGGACATCCTGTCTATCGCGAGGATTGCCTGAATTAGCACCTTTCATGATCCATTCGCCCAGAGTAGGTGGATCACCAGCGGCACTGCGCTGCTCCAGAGCCCCTGTACGAGCCATAATGTCACGGACAGTGGTGAGCGCCATGGCTCGACCAGGAGACAAAAACTGCTTAGTATTATCCAGATGCGGCGTACCCAGACCAAAGACCCAGGAGCCCTGAGTCAAAACCGAAGTGTTCATAACATCCACAGCGCGGCTCGGATCTGGCTTTAGTCCCTCTACTTGCACCACAGCCAGGTCATTTACGTCATCGAGTTTAACTATATGACCCGCTCTCTTTTGACCATCAGGCGTTTGGATTTCTATGTTTTTGGAGTTATTAACCACGTGTGCGTCAGTCATGACCTGTGTGCCATCACCGATAAAAAAGCCGCTACCAGCCTCCCGCCCAAATTCGCGATTGACCATCACTTTTACAGTCTTGTCTTGATACTTTTCGAGCACTGAGCCAAGCAAACTGCCATGGCAAGTATCAACAGGCTCCAAAAAGCCTTTTTCGTTGATCACAGGCTTCTGTGAGCAATCGTCATTTTTACTGTCAGGGCTGTCTTTAGCCAAGGCAATTCACCAGCGCGATGTCACACCCAACTATATACCCGCCAGAGTGGTTTTGGACACTTCCGTGCGCAGTAATTGACGGCGCATCAGTTTGCGCCAGTGAGGATAGGTAGCAAAAATCACACTACCCAGGCAAAGCGGCCAGGATCCGGTCATAAAAAACGTCAAGACCCACATTACTTCTTTGGTGACAAACAGTCGTCCGGCCCAGCGGAAGTTTTGCACTGTAGGCTTGGGCATGGCTACTTGACTGTCTTCAAAATCAAAGGCTAGCTGAGCGTGCAAAAAGGTTAAAAAGACAGCAGCCGCAGCCAACCAGTCGCGCCCCTGCCCACCAGACAATGCCGCAATCATTAGCAAAGCAAAGAGCACAAATGAAGCTTCGAGCATGCTTGCCCAACGCACAGGCTGCAAGCCAGTATGATCAGCTATCGTCATACTTGCGGCAACTGGCACAGCACTATCAGCCAAGTTGTTATTAGCGGGCACAGCAGCGCCCAACGACCCTTGAGTCAGGATTCGAGTTTGCATAGCGATACTCACTGTAGCGGTGGTAAGCCAATCTTTGTGGACTAAGATTTTTATACCCGCCCCAAGACCTAAAAAAACCTCCCTGGCATCCAGTCAAAAGTATCTCCTGTACCAATGTCACCGGGCTGCCACAGGCAGCGTTGTATTATCAATTCCTCCACCACTTTTGCACCGAGCACCACGCCAGAAGCTATTGCTTCTAGCGTGGTTGCTTTTTGTGCTGCCACCACCCCTAGTGGCGCCGCGCCAACTATAAATGCATCTAAAAGCGATTATTTGCTCTATTTTTGACTGTCATGATTGATTGATGGTGCTTATTTTTATAGGGTGGTTTTTATAACTATTCCAATCATCTCTTTTTGAGCTACCAACCTAAAGCTAATGCCCAATACCAGCTCTAACCTCGCCTGACAGACCACTGGTTTGGCGGTGAGTAACATCATCAACTGCATACGAAAGGAGCGCTGTAATGCTCAATTACACCTTTCTGTTTGTGATTCTGCTGGCCTTTCTGCCGATGGGGATTGTCATCTATCTCTCCCGTCAAGAAAAGAAAGAGTCCAGCAGAGCCGCCATCGCATCAAGCAGCGCCGCCCCCTTGCCCCAACGGCAAAAGCAGCGCAAGACCTAAACCGCCAAGCCAGGAGTCCCAAATGCAACTCACGCACCTCAAAACACGCGCAAGCAACATGCCCACCTTGATCGACTTGATGATTGTGGTGGCTGTTGTTGGCATCATCGGCATCGAAGCAGTCTTCATCCTGATTGGTCTGGCTTTGCTCACCACCGCCGCATACCTGTTGCTCAAGTTTTTGCTCTGGAGCATCCGCCTGCTGAGTCATTTGCTCGCCCGCCACGCCAGCGACAACTCACCAAACAGCTAACCAGGGCATGCTGCTCTTGCAACCAAGAGAGCTTGGTAAAGGCAGCGATTTGGGCATCACTTGACAAGACTGAGCTAGCTAGCGCAGGCGAGATGGTTAACATTCTTGACTACCCCGGAATACAAACTTGCCCTGGTGCCAGCTTTTTTCATAGGTTGAGTTGTTATTTCCATCTCTACTCAAGACCCCCCAACCCCTTTTAAAACCCTCCACTGAGTATGCACTTCATGCCAGCCCGCCTCTTTTAGAGCCGTGCTGTTTTGCTGTGCCCGATGGAAAAGACACTTTTCTTCCACAACCTCAAACAGGATGACTAGCATGAACCCCATCAAGAAAATCGCGGTAACTCTTCTGGCAATCGACGTCATCTGGGCGACGATCATGGCGACCTTTGGCGCCCGTCTGATCACGCAGCTGGGCCTCGCGGCCGGCTCCGACCCAGGACTGTCCTATGTCTCCGGCTTCAGCGGCTGGATCATCACCTTCCTCGCGGCACTCTTCCAGGGCGGCATCTTCCTCGCGGTCGGCTCGGTCTTCTTCACCATCGGTCTGGTGATCTACTCCAAGCTTCCCGCCGGCGGCAAAAAAGTGGTCCACTGGGCTCTGCTCGCTGATGTCGTCTGGGCGGCACTCTTCGCCACCTTCGGTGCCAGCGTGATGGCTCAAGCCATCGGTCTGGTCGGTGTCTCCGGCAGCGCAGCAGCGATCAACGCCGTTTTGCTCTGGTGCATCGCCTTCGTCGCCGCCTACTTCCAGGGTCTGGTTTTCATGACCGTCGGCGCCGGCTTCATCTTTGTCATCTCGGTGATCGTTATCGCTTTCAGCGGCAACAACAGCAAAGGTGGCACTGGCAGCAACAGCGCTGACACCACCTCGACCAACGACCGCAACCCGGGCGAACCTCCGCTCCGTTAAGGTCTCCATTAGCCGAAGGGTTTTTGAAACGAGCTAGCTATGCTCGTTTCAGCCCTTCGGCTAAGTTTTTCTTTTCAATTTTTCTCCTACTTCTTATAGTATTACAGCGCAATTGCCTTGAGACTAAATGGCAGTGGACTGGCACTATCCATCAGTTAAATTTGTCGTTTTTGAGCTGATCCACCAGCTCTCTTATGCCAGGCCAGTTTGGATCGGCAGGATCTATATCGACTACTCGCTCAAGACAGTCATCAGCTTCGCTAAAACGCGACTCTATGGCGTACACACGCGAGAGATGCAGCCAGGCATTAATGTAATACGGATTGATCACAACCGCCTGCCGCAGCACTTCTTCGGCGCGTGATAGCTCTCCTTTTTTGATCAAAAGCGAGCCCAGATTGCCATAAGGCCACTCAAAGTCGGGATATTGCCTGACCAATTTTTCGAATGTGCGCTTTGCCTCATCCTCATCAGCCAGCATCTGGTTGTAGCCCTGGATATTGGCTTGCTCAGCCATGAGCGGCACTGGATGACGCGGGATCTTTGAGCGCAAAAAGCACTGTGCCTTTTTGCCAATCGGACCATCACCATCTATCTCTATGGCCAGACAAAGCGCATCTCGCGCTTGCTCAGTCCATCCCACCTGCTTGTAGCGCAAAGCCAGCTCCCAGTACTCGGCAGCTTGCAAGTCTTGAGGTACTTCGCGCGGAGGCGGATCTGGTCTGGTCATTTCGAGCAAAGCTTTTTTGAGTTTGCCCAGATATTCTTCAGCTTCATCATCTGATAGCCCGATTGATTTGAGCTGTTCTTTCATCGACTGCATCGGGTCTTCGTCATCATCACATTCAGGTGACTCTACGTCTTCTTCAATACTCTTTTCTGTATTGGCAGGGAACTCCTGTGTCTGTTGCCCATTTGCGTCCAGAGCATCTTCTTCGTCGTTTTGCTCTTTAGACATTTTTTTGAGCATCTGCATAAGAGCGCTGGCAAATTCGGAGCCAGCTTGACGCCCTTTGATCTCGCCGGCCTCAGCCTCATCCTTATCTGTTTTACTCTGCGCTTTGCGCAACTCAGATAAAAATGAAAGCGCACGGGTAGCCTGAGAGTGCCGCCCCATAAGGGTATAGAGCGCCACAAGACGCTGATACTCTTGTTGATTCAAACCTTCTGGCACCTGATCAGGCGGCTTCACTTAGCTGGACTCCATATCACGACTATTTTCATTCTACTCCAGCTTCAAAAAACTGCCAAAGGATCTATTTTGACCTCAAAACCGCTCACACATTTCACAAGATTTTTATATCGTCTGCGTAAACTGAGACCATTCAGATTCAAGTGTCCAGCTTACCAGCCAATTTTCTAACGCAAGTGAGGTCCAGCCTTGTCTACAATGCTAATCCATGGATATAGTCAGCACATCGCTCACAAGACTCTGATCTCACAGGATCAAAAAAACCGCATCCAAGAGCTGTTGAGCCAAATGTTCAACGCCATCACTCCTCGTACAGAGATAGATTCACCAGTCTATGCCTGGTTTCCCGAGGGTGAGAGCACGACCGAAATGGAAGCTATCAGCATCGACGACAGCGATCCGGCAGATCGGGCTGTGGCTCAAGTAATGGTGGAAGTAAACTCAAATATCGAACTGGAAGCTGCCCCTTCGCTATCTGCCGCACCACTGCGCAACTTCAAGAGCATGGTCCGTGAATTAGCAGGCACTTCTGAAGAAGCAGAAATCAATCGCATACCTGTCAAAACTGCCATCACTGGCGATATCGTCGCTCTTAAGTGTGACAACAGCATTGCTCGCACAGGACTGGTAATTGCCGATAGCTGCGGACAACTGGTAGTGCACTCAAAAGATGCCCAGGGCTGGTGCCGCGTGCCATTGCAAATCCATCACAATCGTGGCGAAATCCTTGCCGCCTATCGCGTTAGCTAAAGCTCAAGACCGCATTCGACTTTGCATTTTGTGTGTCATTCTGCTTCCAGTGGCAAGGAAGACAGAGCCACATCATCAATGTAATAAATCCCATCTTTTAGCGATAAATCATAGACCCAGACACTGTTGACGCCAGTTACTTTAGTCATCCTCACTCGCACACGCTGAGTCAGTCCCTTTTTAGGTAGTACCTTAATATCAGAATCTGGCACTGCGGTGCTCAAAATACGATGCCTCGAGACGCTCTTTACGTAAGCGATAAAGTCATTTTTGAATTTACTGCGATAGTTTGGACCCAGGTCATCCCAGGCATATTTAAATCGCTTATCTGCCAAAACTCTTAGGTGATAGCGCAAAAAATCCATTGGACTGGACTCTCGTACCAGGCGCGCCTTATCTATAGTGCCACTGTTTGTCTTTTGCTCATCCGCATTTGTCCTAAGGTCAATAAAGCTAGTCTTTGGCGCACCAGAGGCACTCACCACACCAGTTGCTGCTGGCACAAAGAGTGGCCTTTGCACTTGTGTCAATTTTTGACTAACAGGAGCTGCCTGGCTATTCCTGGCACTGGCTATAACACTGGGTTTATTGCTCACAGCATCGGCAATTGTTTCTTGAGGGCTGTAGTCTTCTTCAACAATCTCTGGTCTGGCCTTGCGCGGCTGACTGGGCACACAGCTGAGTACAAGGTCATTGCCTGACCATTTGCTTGCCTCAAGCACTGGTGTTTGCATCACACCGCGCTCTTGCACTACTTGTTCGACTACTTTTTCTTTGACTTGCTCAAATACTTTGGTCACCGGTCCATTGTTTTGTTTTTCGAGTGAGTCAATCAAAGTCTTGGTAAAGACTGAGTTTTGGAAGTTTTTGCCCTCCCAGGAGACTTGATTAGTATCACTTGAGCAAATCACCAGCTGACCTGTACCTTGCGCCAGAGCCTGAGCATCAGCATTACCCTGACGGACGATACCTTTGCTCTCACTCCTGGCACCTCCAGCATGACAGGTATCAAGCACCACAAGCACACGATCTGAGTGCACGCGGTCCTTGATGATGCTGGCTAGCTGTGACATCGGTATACCAGTGGTAAACAATTTATTGGGATTGGTATCGTGTGCAACGATGTAATTGACACCACCGAGATCCAGCTCTGATGAGCTGCCATGACTGGAGATAAAGATAACAACGAGGTCCTGGGGCAATGCGGCATGAGGCAGCCAGCTATCGCCCAATACATCGCGGATACGGTCCCTGGTGGCTTTTTCGTCAAGCAAAAGTTTGACGTGGTCTTTGGCAAAATTGCCCTTGGTAATCAGGTAGTTGTAAAAGTCCTGAGCGTCTTTGGCGGGGTAACGCAAGTCGAGCTTACTATCTGCAAACTTACTAATGCCGACCACTACTGCCCACTTGTCAGTGACCGGACGATTAGCATCATCCTGAGCCGCCACACTGAGCCCTGCAGTGAGCGTCAAACTAGTTGTCAGAGCAAATGATAATGCGCGCCAATTTTTTAAAATCATCCAGACAAATTCTCAGCTAGGGTGCCAGAGGCTGATTATAGGCTGATTGACCAGTTAATGGGGACTTTCCACCAGCGATATTCTGCTTGGCAATTTCAAGCACACGACTCAACTGATTATCACCTTTGCTTCCATATTCCAGGTTTTCGGTAGGCTCAATCACGATAGCTGGCTCAAGCCCCCTTGTTGGGTCCACAACATCGGGCTTAGCTGGTTTGACTTCGCCTTCAGGCAGACCGCCCTGCTCTATGGCCAGCTGCTGGGCTTTAATTGACTCAGGCAAACGTCCATCGCCCACCCACTGACCTTTGGGCATGTAATAGCGCCCAGACGTGACCGATAGCGCCATCGACTCGGGCAGAGGGATATGCACCTGGGCCACTCCTTTGCCGTAGCTACGGGTGCCACAGAGCACAGCTCTGGCGTTGTCGCGCAAGATACCAGCGAGCATCTCAGCGGCGCTGGCTGAGTCTTTATCGATTAGCACATAGACCGGCTTATTAAGCGTGAGATTAGGCTTGCGTTTGGCATGCATCGATTGCAAATCACGCTGGTCATTAAAAGTAATGATGTTCATATCTTTGGGCGAGAGCGTGTATCTCGATGTCTGGCAAGTGCTACGGTCGATGCGGCTTTTGAGTGTGATCAAATCGCCTTTATCAAGAAATAGCGATGCCACAGCCAAACAATAATCAACACTGCCGCCAGGATTACCGCGCAAATCAAGAATCAGCGCCTTGATGCCAGGCATATCTTTGAGATCCTGCTCTACTCTATCGGGCAATTCCTCAGCAATAAAAGATTCGATGCGCTCGTAGCCAACACTGTTATCGAGCACTTTACTCTTGGTGCATGCCACTTTGATCTTTATAGGCACAAGCCCCATCTCAATCACTGCACCTTTGCGGCGCAGGACAAACTTAACGACCTGGTCCATATGCTTGCGAGTATGCTCGCCAATTTGAGCAGCAGGTATTTTGCTGCAATCCATGCCGTCTACCGAGAGTATTTCATCTCCGGGCTTGATGCCGGCTTTGCGAGCTGGGCTGTTTTCCATGGTCATGCGCACACGCACAGGCTTTTTGTCAGCCGCCATGACCATGCCTACACCCGAGTAAAAACCCTTGGCGGCATCATCCTGACGGGCAATCATGCGAGTGTCACAGACCTGTGTAAAAGGGTCGTCGAGAGACTTAAGCATGAGATTGGAGTATTTGACAGCGTCATCAAGAGTGACGATTTTTGCGTCATAACGATGTTCGTAAGTGTCAAAGTCTTTGAGCTTAGCCTGGTCAAACAATGATTCTCTCGTCTCAAGCCAGACCCGGTGATAAAAATCCACCGGCTTAAACCACAACCTAAAGCCTATCTCCTGCCCTATCCGGCTGAATATCTCGCCTGGATCATCCACACGTGTGCGCCAAAACTGCCATACATACAGACAGCTAAAGAGCATGCTGAGCACACAAAAGGACAGCGCGATTCGTCTAAATCGCACCTTTTTGTCCAAAACTGGCAGCTCGTCGTCTTTTATCAATTTCCAATCACTGGGTCTAATTTATATGCCCGCGCAAACAATAAAGAACCTCAAGAAACGCCAATAACAAACGTTTAGTAACTTAGATTGTTAGCATTTAACAACAACTTGGCGAGACTTGCCAAATCTAGCCGGTAAAATCAATTAGCACTGTCTCTATTAACAGTGCAATGGACAAACAAGGCAGATGGTCAGTCAAGACGAAATCAATCAAGCGGCAAGCGCTGGCAGCCCCAGTGGCAGCACTATTCGCCTGTCCATAGGTAGTATGAGTCCGGTATTTTTTACCGACCCTGTCTGCAAAATGCAGGTAGCTAAAGATACAGCCGCCGACAAACTGACCTACAAGGACAAAAACTATTACTTTTGCAATGTCCTTTGTGCCGTCAAATTTACCCGAGCACCCCATCTTTATGTCGCCGGTCAAGCCCAGACAGCCGAGAGCGTCACAGCTATGGATTGTGGCAGCTCAGCTAGCACAGAGGATGAGGGAGCAAGCGGTTATACCTGCCCGATGCACCCTGAAATAGTCACCGACAAACAAATGCCCTGCCCACTATGCGGCATGGCGCTCGATCCACTGGAGCCCAAGCTCTCCAGCGAGCCGGATCATGAGTATGTGGACATGCTGCGCCGCTTTAAATTATCGCTAGCTTTTACTGTGCCTGTGGCTTTTGTTGGCATGCAGGATATGTTTGGCTCGCCGCTTGCATTTTTAGGCAGTCAAAACATTGATTATTTGCTCTTTGTCCTGGCGACTCCGGTGGTGACCTGGCTGGGTGCGCCATTTTTTGTGCGTTTTGCCGGCTCAATCAAAAGCCGCTCGCCCAATATGTTTACGCTAATAGGCGCTGGTGTGGGCATTGCCTACCTATACAGTCTGGCTGTAACTTTTGTACCAGGTCTCTTATCCCAACCTGGGGGACACCATGACCACACAGCTACATACTTTGAGCCAGCAGCTGTAATCACTACTCTTGCCTTACTGGGGCAGGTGCTTGAGCTGAGAGCACGTCAGGCGACCAGCTCGGCATTGCATGCGCTGATCACTCTTACTCCCGCCAGGGCGCACTTTATCAAACTCGACGAGCAAGAGGTCGATATCGACGCCAGTAAACTAGCCAGCGGAGACAGGCTGAGAGTCAAGCCCGGCGAGAGTATCCCGGCAGATGGTGTAGTACTAGGCGGCAGTACCACAGTAGACGAATCAATGCTCACTGGTGAGAGCATGCCATCGAATAAAGCCGAAGGTAGCACCATCATCGGTGGCACCATCAACCAGAGCGGCAGTATCATTATGCGAGTCGGTCAAGTTGGCAAAAACACCATCTTGTCCCAAATCATCAAACTCGTCGCTCAAGCACAGCGCAGCCGCGCTCCGGTGCAACAAACAGTCGATAAAGTAGCCGCTTATTTTATGCCTCTGGTCCTTTTAGCTAGCATCCTCAGCTTTGCCTACTGGGCTTTTGCAGCGCCGCAACACGATATCAATCTGGCGCTTTTGAGTGCCATATCTGTCTTGATCATTGCCTGCCCCTGCGCTCTGGGTCTGGCTACACCAATGTCTATCACCGTAGCCATGGGCAGAGCAGCTCGCCTTGGTATCCTGATCAAGGACGCAGCAACGCTCGATCAGTTGAGCAAAGTTGACACAGTGGTCATAGATAAAACTGGTACGCTCACTCGCGGTCAGCTTACATTAGCAAAAATAATTAGCCTGGATGCTGCTTACGGCGATGACAAAGTGCTGCAATTAGCAGCATCACTGGAGCAATCCAGCGAGCACCCTCTAGCAAAAGCGATTGTGTCTGCATACAAACTCCAGACAGAGACATCGCAGAGAGCCGATCTGCCGCTTTTACCAATAGCCGATTTTTGCAACGAAGCAGGGTCTGGAGTATGCGGCACCATAGAAGGACAAAAGATAAAAGCCGGTAATCTGCGCTATATCACTGGCTCTCGCGATGATCTACCAAGTGATTCAAATCTCAAACAAGCCTACAACCAGATATCAGAATCAGGCTACACACCAGTGGTAGTGGCACTGCAAGACAAAGCAATTGCTGTACTGGGACTGGGAGACACACTAAAGCCAACATCCACAGATGCCGTAAGTCACCTCAAAGCTCAGGGTCTTGAGATACACCTGCTCACTGGTGATGATCAGCAAATCGCTCGCGGTATTGCGCAATCAGCCGGTATAGCCACAGTCAGAGCCAATGTCACACCGGCTCAAAAACACTCATACATAGAGTCCCTCATAGAAAGCGGCAAAATCGTCGCCATGGTGGGCGATGGTATCAATGACGCTCCCGCCCTGGCCAGAGCACAAGTGGGCATTGCCATGGGCACAGGCACCAATATCGCCATGGAAGCAGCAGGAATAGTCATCCTCTCAGGCGACTTGCATGGTATCTCCACAGCCCGCGCCTTGAGCCTAGCCATGCGCCAAAACATCAAACAAAATCTCACCCTTGCCTTTGGCTACAACATACTGGCTATACCAATTGCCGCTGGTTTGCTTTATCCTTGGACTGGCATGTTACTGAGCCCAATGCTGGCCAGTCTGGCTATGGCCTTGAGCTCAGTATCGGTAATTGGCAACGCACTCAGACTCAATGGCAGCAATTTAAAAGCACACAGTTAGGTTTGGCCGCAACGCCTTTAGACAGAGGATAAGCAGTGATAAAGCACAATAGATTTGTTGAGAGAGCGGCACTGTTAATTGCCTGTTGCACAGTCATCTATGGCTTTAGCACTGCCTCACCGGTCCTGGCACAGGCCACTACCCCTGAGCAAATTGCTGAGCAAAGTAAGGCTGTAATAAGCAAGATCACAAAGATGATCAAAGCCAATCCTGATGATGCCGATTTGTATTACATGCGGGCAGCAGCCAAAGTAATGGGCGAGGACTATGCCGGCGCCCTGCCAGATCTGGCCAAAGCGCGCGACAAAGGCACAAAAAAGTACGAATACGAAGTCTACGAATTACTCGGCATGTGTCATACCATGCTAAAAGACTACGACGAAGCACTGGTTTGCTATGACCGTGCCCTGTCACTTAAGCCATCGCAAGCTGTGAGCTATAGCAACCGCGGCAGTGCTTATGGCAAGCTCAACCGTTTTAGAGAAGCTATTGGTGACTTTAACACCGCCATAAAACTGGACTCAAGCATGGGCGACCCCTACGAAGGCATCGGCGAATGTTATTGCAAAGGCGGTCAATATGCCTATGCCATCACGTATTTAAGCAAAGCCATTAGCAGAGACCGCGAAAATTTTGAGTCATACTATTACCGCGGCTGCGCCTATCAAAAGCTAGGACAGGCGCAAGCTGCCGCCAAAGATTTTGCCGAGGCCAAACGTCTGGGCTATGAGCCAGGCAAGCCATATTTCCATGGCGCAAAAGAGTAAAAGGAAGAGGCAGCAAAATACAGCATGTTCTCACAGAATCAATTCGCAAAAGTTTCTCTTGTATCAATTGCAATCAGCACAATATTGATTGGGTCTGGACCTTGTACTGCCGTGTGCGCCCAATCAAAAGCAAAGTTGCTGCAGGATCTAGGGGACATCGGTCCCACTATCAATCAAAAGATAAAGGACGATCCTAACAATTCAGGACTTTACTTCGCGCGCGGTTCGCTCAAAATGCTAAAGGACGACTATCAAAGCGCAATCAATGACTTCATAAAAGCTCGCGATCTGGGCGAAGTTGGTCAGGTTCATGATTACTTGGGTATTTGCTACACAAGATTGAAGGACTATAATTCAGCCTCAATTCATACAATACCGCGCTATCAATTACGCCAAATTCAGCACCATTATTAAACAATCGTGGCTGCACCTTCCTTAAACTCAACCGTATAAAGGAAGCATTCACGGATTGCAGCGCCGCCTTAAAGCTTGACTCTACTTTGAGCGATGCCTATTCCAACCTCGGTGAGTGCTATATGAGAAGTGGGCAGTACGCCTACGCGCTTCAATACTTCGACAAAGGAATATCCAGAGATCCAAAAAACTTTGAAGCTATTTACCTACGCGGCACAATCTATCAAAAACTTGGTAAAGCGCAAGCTGCCGCTAAGGACTTTGCCGAAGCAAAACGACTTGGCTATGAACCAGGCAAGACTTATTTTCATGAAATATTTTAAGTCCCAAACCTGCCATACTGCCAGCATCACATAAAGGCAAAAGCCATTGCCAGCTCATCAGCGCCAAACATCAATTGTTGAGTCGGCGACTCATATCATTCATCGCTTCTTCCTGCCTCTATTGATAGGGAGTTACTTGTGTGCAGCCTTTGTGCCGCAGTTTGGACTAAGTCTCAGACAAATAAATTTTGGGAGCGTCACTCTACCTGGGATGGGACAGACCCAGATGTCGCTGTCTTTAGTGATGCTCTCCTTTTTACTCTTTAATGCTGGACTCGGCATACAAGCCAAAGAGCTACTCAGCCTGGGCAAAAAGCCCCAGGTGTTGATAGCCGGATTTTTTGCCAATATGCTCGTACCAATTGCCTTGATGCTGGTCCTGCGCTGCATGATGGGCATGTGGCACAATCAGGACGAAGTGCGCAATCTGCTCGTGGGCATGGCGCTCATTATTGCTATGCCAATTGCTGGATCGTCCACCGCCTGGTCCCAAAATGCCAATGGCAATGTCAGCCTTAGCCTCGGGCTGGTCATGCTCTCAACGATTCTCAGCCCTTTAACTACACCGCTCATATTTCATCTCTTTGGCTTTATGACCACAGGTGACTATGCAGAGGATTTGCACGAAATGGCTCAGCAAGGCACTAATGCCTTCCTCTGCCTGACTGTTGTCTTACCATCACTGCTTGGTATGGCACTGCGATTTTTACTGGGAGAAGGCATAACAAGCCGCTTGAGACCACTGCTCAAACTATGCAATTTTGCTGTTTTGCTTTTACTCAATTACTCCAACGCCTCTACCAGCCTGCCACAAGTTTTGCGGCTGCCTGACTGGGACTACCTGGGCATTATTCTGGCAACAACAATAGCCGTATGTGGAGTGGCATTTTAGCCGGTTGGCTCGTGTCAAAAGTCTTTAAAACAAACAAAGCTGACAAAGCCTCTCTGATGTTTAGCCTGGGCATGAACAACAATGGCACTGGATTGGTCCTGGCTGCTGCAGCCCTTTTTGACCACCCACAAGTAATGTTGCCGATGATTTTTTACACACTCGTACAACAAATAATTGCCGCAGTGATTGACCGCTATGTTTTTAAAACAGCCGGATAGATCAAGTCATTACCAGATCAAATCACCAACGCGGTCTGCAATTGCCATCCACGTCGGGGCGCACAAACTGTTTTTTCCACTCGGTAGCGTAGTCGGCAAATCTGCCTGTTTCGCGCAGCGCTCTCAGGGCTTTTAGCTGTCCTTCAGAGGCTTCTACATCGCCTTGATTGACTCCTCGCACATATTTAGCCACCTGCCAGCCAAGCTGCTTCCAGAGTGGGTAATGACCATTATCCGCCCCATTTTCGTGATCGATAATAGCTTTTGTTGCTTGCTCAGGCGTCATGTTAATGAGCCGATTACCGTGATAGCCGTCATCCATGGTGATCAGTGCATGCCACGGATCTTTGGCACCATGCCAGGAGTCTTTCATCTTCTGCGGTTGATCGCAATCTTCGACAGGTAGACCCATCGCTCCAATGCCTATGCGGATGTCTGACCAGAGTCTGCATTTTTCCAATTCAGTGAGATCAGTCCTTTTGCCGATACGATCCATCATTGCGCCGATCTCGTTAAAGCTCACTTTACCGTCAGCATCACGGTTATTAGTGTCAGCCTGTTTGGAGTAAGGTCTGAGCATTTCGCCCGCCATACCTGCGATTTCTTTGCGCCGCTCCTGCGGTATCGAGCTAAAATCGGCCGGTAGTTTAGTCACCAGGTCCGGTTTTGCCGCCTGCTCTGGCCTTGTTTCCTGCCCTGGTTTTGTTTCTTGTCCTGGCTTTGTCACTAGCTCCGGGCGCCCAGCCTTACCATCAAAATGCTTCATCGAGTCAGGGGTAGTGGTTTGAGCCAGGATAATGGACTGTCTAAAATCCTCAGGTCTGGCATAAACAGACTGAGACAAATTATGTGACTTGTCCGCTGCACCGGTATCAAAGCGCTGCTCAGCCCTATCATCCGGCTTTCCAGCTTGGGCAAGATTTTTATCCGGGTGGTCTATTGGAGCTTTATCGGCCATTTGGTAAAGACTCTCTACGTACAAATAGTTATTACCCAAAACCAGGCAAAAATAAGCAAACAATCACTCTGATCTCGGCAATGCTCGTCCTATTTGAACTCCACCAAATACCTGCATCTCGCACCACTCAGTCAGATTTCATTTTGTTCTCAAACAGATGATCATGGGCCGCAAGTCAAAGGCTTAACTGCGCAACCTGTAACCCAACTTTGGGACATTTTCGATAATCGAGTCGCTGACATTCTCATCATCAACCACCTTCCGAATGCGACTTATAGCGGTTCTCAGTCCATCGGCAGTCGCCTGTGCCTCAAAATTCCAGACACGAGCAAGCAAAGTATCAATCGAAAAAACCTGATTGGGATTGCGAAGAAAAAACTCAAGCAACGCCAGGTCTCTTGGTTGCATCTTCTGGACGACACCATTTTTGGTGAGCTGGCAAATCTGTGTGTCCAGGACAATGTCGCCATGAACAAGATTATTAGACTTTACCGGCTTGGGGCGGCGCAGGAGAGCACGCAAACGCGCAGCTAGTTCGCGCAGTGAAAAGGGTTTGGTCAGATAGTCATCGGCACCTGTATCAAGCCCGATTTCCTTATCATTGACGTGTGATTTACCAGTTAAGATCAATACCGGCGCACAACCACCTTTGCTGCGGTATTGACTGAGTACTTCCAGCCCACCGATACCTGGCATTTGCAGATCAAGGACAATAGCATCGTATTCGTATACAGCCAAAAGACTGAGTCCGTCCTCGCCGCAATGCACAGAGTCCACTGTATGCATTTCAGCATTTAGTGATAAAACTACTGTTGATGAGAGATCTTCATCGTCATCAACCAGAAGAATTTTTGCCATTTCCTAAAATCTCATGCTCGCCAACCGTTGGTACGCCCAAGACATTATATTTGCTATTTGGCTACTTGTCCGACCCAAGCAGTGAGATAATGGGCAAACTAGCATTTGACCATGTCAATTCTTTGGGACAATCGCCCTGAAACCTTCCTCGATTTCTTTAAAAGTAGTTGCACTTGTAACTGTGCCCATGGTGGTACAGCTAGGACTACTTGCATACATTGTCCAATTGCAAAACGAAGCAGAGGAGTGGCTAAAGACCACCGAGCACTCAAGAGCTATTGCTGACAGTATTAACCTGACTTCTCAACATGCATTTGATGCAGTCGCTATGTTTGGCGACAAATCGACTATGACTGACATGGTTATCAACAGCCCAGAGTTTATTAACCAACGCAACCAGATAAACACAGACTTCGACAACATAGCCCAACTTGTCAAAAATAGCCCAAAAGAAGTCAATATCGCCACCAGCGCTAAATCCTTATGCAATACGACATTAGACGAACTCGTCAAAATCATGGAAGTCAGAGCTAAGGCAGATCCTGCCAACAAACCATTAATCAAAAAACTCTGGAAAGAAGTGCGCATGAAGCTGCCAACGCTCATGAGCGATGATTTGATGTCTCTAGGGCGGGAGATGAAATCCGTTGAAAAGGACTCGGTCAATCATCAGTCTAAATCGCGCCAAACGACTACTCTCCTTACGATAATCGGCGCTTGCCTCAATGTCATTTTTACGATTTTACTTGCTACCGCCCTTGTACGATGGCTCACACATCGACTCAATATCATCCACGACAACACATACAGGCTAGCGGCATCTCGCAACTTAAACATGCCGTTGAGCGGAAACGATGAGGTGGCAAACATAGATGCGACATTCCATAGTATGGTTAGAGAATTGCGCGATGCAAGACGCAAAGAACAAGCTATGTTCACCCTTGCCCATGATGTAATTTGTTCACTGTCCAGAGAAGGTCGCTTTACCTCAGTCAATCCGGCTTGTGATGACATGCTTGGTGTGACAGAGAGCGACTTATTAGGCACACTCATATTTGATTTAGTCAAAATGGAAAAGGCCAAAGACTTAGAAGAATACCTGGAACATCTGGCTTCCGGGGGAGATTCTCTTCCATTCGAAACCGAGATGTTCCGCAGTGATGGACAGTTTTTGGACGTGCTCTTTTCTGCTATCTGGTCCAGCGAGAATCAGTCATACTTTTGCGTTTTGCACAATGTAAGCAGCTGGAAACAAGCGCAAAAACTAAAAGAAGAAGTCGTAGCTATGGTTACTCATGATTTGCGCAATCCGCTCAATACCATCAGCAACATCCTCGAACTAATAGACAGCGGTGTCATAAAGCAAGGCGATGAAAGATATAGCAAACAACTTGTGATAGCTAAACGCAATCGAGACAGAATGCTATCTCTGGTCAATGACTTTTTGGAAATGGAAAAGATTCGCTCAGGTCGCACTGAGCTGGAATTGCAAAGCATCCGCATCAGCGAGCTATTTTTAACAGTAACAGAAACTCTGGAACATGTTATGTCGGAAGCAGGGATTGCATTAGTCTCTAAGCCTAGTGACCTGACAATCAATGTCGACAACCATTTGCTCCAAAGAGTGCTCACCAACCTGGTCACAAACGCTGTAAAATTTTCCCCAAAAGGTAGCCAGATAACACTTTCAGCCAAACTAGCCAGAGACAAAGTTGTTATTTCGGTCCAGGATCAGGGTCGCGGCATTCCACCAGAGATGATTGATTCTATTTTTGAAAAGTACCAACAAGTCACCGCCAGTGATGCCAAAGTAAAAGGCGGATCGGGCTTAGGTCTGTCTATTTGTCGTGAAATAGTTGCACTGCATGGCGGCAAAATTTGGGTAGAGAGCCAGGTTGAAAGAGGTAGCGAATTTTGCTTTAGCCTGCCAGCTTCCAGGGCATAGCAGATTGTTCAATAAAACATCTACACCAGTCGCCTATTAGTATTTTGGCTTGGACTCGCCCTTTTGGACATTCACCAATTCAGTGGGGTAAGGAATCCGACCAGCCATGTCTGAATTTTTTTCATTTAGAGCACTCACCTTAGGAAGGTTAGCCTCAACAGGTTTGGGATTATTGTTGCCGGTAGTATCACTGGACGGACCCCATTGAGGCATTCTTGACTGCGGCAGGCGAGGGTGAGGCAAAACCAAAGTAGAATCCTTAGGTAAAGTGCCTGGGATAAAAGCAGTAGAATCTTTTGGCAAAGTGCCAGGTCTTGCATCTTGGCGCACGATAGCGCCCATATCAGTGGGCTTAATCGTGACGCTATCATGAGCCTTGTCGACAGAGGCGGGTTTTGTAGGATTGCGCTGAGTCATATCGCTGGCAGCGGGCTTTGAAGTTGCAGTCAATTGACTCTCAACTTTATTAGGACGAACTTCGGAAAGCACTAGCTCTGGCAACACATGCTTGGGGAGAGGCTCTTTTGCATCCATTTGTCTGAGGATTTGATTGTTTTCTTTGCTACTTACAGTCTCAGCTCGATAGTACGAAGTCGGAGCGCTATCACCTTTTGTAGCCACTTCTCTTTGAATTTCGTTATTCATAGTAATAAGTCCTCGGGGTAGAAAATTCCTGCCAGTGAAATCAGTTTGCCTTGCTGTTCTAACTAAAGTCTGACTGAAGCAAAAAAAATCGAAGACAAAAATAAAACGCTTAAGAGCGCTCAGTCCAGGCTCTGGCAGCAGGCATAACCATCGTCCAGAGACCTGGATGACTGAACCTGGTACACCTCAGAATTAGACACACACGCCAACTACGCAATACAATAGATCAATCTTTGAAAAAAGTGGTGATCTTCGTACTTACCGCAGGACCTGTCTAATTTTGGTCACAGCGCACAATTAGCATCGAAGACATGCCCCACAGCACACCAATAGAGGTGCAAAATGGAATTTTCTTCGGTCCCAACAGAGTCAGACAACAAATCGGCTGACACAAGCGCCAATCAAAATGATGGCTCTAAAACCAAACTTTTCGACGATTTCTGGCAAGGCTTCAAACAAGGGACTAAAGACGAGATCCAGTTTGACCAGGACCACTTAGTCAATACAGGCGTACGCACTGGCCTTGCTGCAGCGGGCGGACAGCTGATGACCGATATCAGAGCCACCTGCAAATCCAATGTCAAAACACAAGCCACGGTTGGCATGATCTTAAGTACCGGGCACTTCCTTGTATCACCAGGCCACCTGGAGGATGTTACAGAAAAAGCCACTGCCACAGAAACTCACGAAAAAGGATTGGGCTATGTCGCCGGTCGCTTTCTCACTGATTTAGGACTGACCACTGCCACGACAGCGACAATAGGCAGAGTTAAATGGGAAAGAGGAAGAGAATCCGCAGTTGCCGAAATATTCGAACGAGAATCGAATCCATACTGGGTCCGCTCGCATGTGGGCGGGCGTGGTCCAAAGACATTTCCAGTAAGCGCACACTTCAGTCACCGTGGACTAGATCTCCCAACCAAAGATCAATCACTAGTCAAATTTTTGACAGAGCGCAACGAGACACACCTGCACGATCCGCTATTTGAGAAGTACAAGCATCTACACAAACCAGAGCTTGAAGGCAAATATTGGACCACAAGAAAATAGCATCCGCCGACGCGCTGTCACCTTCGGAGGCAAAGACGCGTCGGCAGTGCAAGGGTAAAGAGTCGAGCCAAGCAGGTCAAGCAAGGCATCGCAACTCAAGGCGAATCAACAAAAGGCAAAGCAAAAGACAATGCCACGCAGGACCAAGCAAATCAATGGAAACGACTCTTAAAGCCGTCCCATAGCAGCTGATTCTGCATCCACTTCCTTAGCTTCAACTTCTGCGGCAAAAACGAGATCAGACGGGGCAACAAGCCAATCAGCTGGAACTTTTCGCAAACCACTTCTGAAGGCTTGTCCATTGGTCGTAGCAGCACTAACCGTGCCATCTTCGGCAATCTTATACTCAGTGGTGCCGACCATACCGTGGCGTCGCGAGTAGACCGTCACCGCATCAAGCTCGTATACCGTCGAAACTTGTCCTGCGCTTGGCACAATCTCCTGACGGAAGATCCGCTTTGTCAAAAGAGCACCTTTGAGGTCAAAAGATGACACCTCTAGTTGACTGGCTTTTCTCACCTTGGTGATCATGTACTCATAGGTGCCATCTGGACGGTAGCAAGTGAGATTGTTGCGCCACTGATAGACCTGAGAGTGGCAGCTCACAGTGATTCCATCATCGTAAAAATCTTCTACCTCAAAGTAAGCGTATGTGCGGACTTCGCGGCGCTTGATTGTTACACCATCGGCAAAATAGTGATAGATTGCCCAACTGTTAGACTCAGCCAAATTGTTGATGCGCTGCCAGACTCGCGCACCATCGGCAGAGTACCTCTCATCGCTTGCAATTGCGCCTTTTAGCGTTGAATCCACAACTCTGGACAAACGACCTAGCGGGTCCAAGAACTCTCTACGGAAGCGCGCCTTTTCTCCCGTACCCTCTTTCACTTTTTTATCAGTGGCATAGACAACACCGGTGCCACGCAACTGACCACTCGGACTGTAAGTAAACTCTTTCAAGATCCCGCCATCTATGGGCGAGTAAATTGTCTCCAGATTAAGCATCTTACTGCCATCGGATTTTTTACCTACATAAAAAACCAACTCACGCAGCGGCATGTTACCAGCACTGTCTGCAAAGTAGATCTCCTTGCTTGAGCCGTCAAGCATGGTGACTTCATCTATGGCGACACCACTGGAGTCGATACGTCTTAAGTGCAGAGCCTCTCTGGCTGCTGCATCTGCCAAAACGAGTATTGGCTGATTTTGTGAATACTCGGCAAAGGGTGAGACAAATTGACCATCCACCGGCTCAAGATGATTTAGCAGTAAGAGCAGTGCAATGACTGCGCCACGGCAAACCAGAGCAGATAAACCACTAGAAGTGGTCAGTCTGCGTAACTTAGGGGACTCTTGCATTTGTTTAAGTCCCGACTTACAGATTGAACTCAAAAGGCTGGCTCTTCATCAGAGCAGACTCTGGCTCATAACGATTAGACCTTTGGCAATAATCAAAAACAAGATCACTGCCATGGCAATCGCACTCAGGATTGGCGGTTGCATCTGCGTTCTAGCCATTTCAGCATAAGCTTGGTCTGGCACAAAACCGTTCACATTCTTGTGTTTCATGTAATGTCCTTTTCTCTGCAATTAAATTCAAGATGTTCTTGCAGGTAGTCAAATTTATTGAGATGTTGTCCAATGCCTAAAGGTCATTGGCTGATCTTTACTGGCTTCTGCCAATAGCGCCGAGTTTTGCTTCCAGCGCAAAAACATCTTCTCTGGGTCCCTTGATCGTGTAAATCAGGGCATATAGCTTTGGCTCTGCCTCCCGAGGTGACACCAGACGGATGTCGTCCTGCATCACTTTCAACTTGAGGCGATGCCCTTCCAGGATTAGACAGCGCAGGGCCTCTTCGGCGTCCTTTTTGTTCAGAGCACCAGTGGCGGTGGCGAGGATGATGTTTTCGATGACAGTGTCAGGACGTTCATCAATCGGAGCGGTTGGGGCACCGGCAGGTGTTTCGACCCCGTTTATCTGACGAAAAGCAATAACATTGCTACCGTCACCGTCTGGCTGAGGGGCACGCATCTGACTTGTAGACTTGGGAGTAAGGGTAACAACGTTGGACATTGTTTGGGTTCCTTGTTGATTGTTGGTGGTAAGGAGTAAATCTGCCGCTTATTGGTCAGATCATTAGGCAAAAGATAAACACAACTGGTTATTGCTAATTGAGGGGCCAGGTTGGGTGGTTTGGGAAATTGAATACTTGATTTGCACCATACACTTTGAAACCACTTCGTTCCTACAGCTCTTATAGCTAATTTAGAAATCTAGACCCCAAAACAGTCATCACAGTTAGTTCAGCGGGTGCTGGTATGCTCTCGCTAGAAACAATTGGTATGCATGGCAGCCGGCTCAGTTATGGCAACTGGCTCAGTTATTGCCGTTATTTACTATATAGACAAATAGATACAACACTAAAAATAAGATGCCAGGTCATAAAAAAACAGTGATAAATACCGAGACACAAAATCAAAAAAGGAACAGCCAGAAAGAATTGCTTCCTTCTGGCTTTCCCATAGCTCTTGTGCCGCTGCCAGACCCAGTCAGGAGACTGCAATCTTACGACAGCGGCACAAGCACAGTTGCACTTTTCGTCTTTGCTCTCAGCGCGATATTGCACACGCTGAGAGCTTTTAGTCGAGATCAAACCGGATGGACTCTTTACCCGCGGGGGTAAAAAGCCTCTCCCTTTGCCGCCTTGTCGGCAATCAACTTGGCGGGCTTGTAGTTGGCTCCAGCCACCTTGGAGAGGTGGTTGAGCTTCTGGTAGACCGTGCGCACGCCGATGGAATCAGCGTAGCCCAGCACACCACCGAGGAAGGGCGCGAATCCCGAACCAAAGATCATCGCCAGGTCTAGCTGGGACGGCTCGGTGATCACGCCTTCGGAGAGGCAGAGTGCCGCTTCGTTGACCATGGGCAGGAAGAGGCGGTCCTGAATCGCGCTTTCCGACATCGTCTTGGGCGCTGCCGTGAGCACCGCCTGGATGTCGGGGTTGAGACCAGCGCGCTTGCCCTTCTCGTCGTAGAGATAGAGGCCCTTGCCACCCTTCTTGCCGAGCAGCTTGTGCTGCTCAATGGTGGCGATGATGCTCGGCGGCGCCAGGCGATCACCCAGAGCAGCGTGCATCACCTTGATCACGTGGGAGACGATGTCGAGGCCGACTTCGTCCATCAGCGCGATGGGACCCATGGGCATGCCAAAGCGGGTAGCCGCCTTGTCGATCTGGTCAGCCGGGACGCCTTCGAGCAGGAGCTGGATGGACTCCTTCATGTAAGGCGAGAGGATGCGGTTGACGACAAAGCCGGGGCCGTCGCCAGTGACCACAGTGGTCTTGCCCACCTTCATGCCGAAGGCCTTGGCGGCAGCCACAGTCTCATCCGAGCTGGTGTCGGCAGCGACGACTTCCACCAGCTTCATCTTGTGCACCGGGTTGAAGAAGTGCAGTCCGACGACGTTGGCGGGGTTGGTCGCAGCGCGAGCCATTTCGTTGACCGAAAGCGAAGACGTGTTGGTGCCGAAGATGAACGGCTTGGTGATGACCTTCTCGCACTCGGCGATAACGGCCTTCTTGACGCCCATCTTTTCGACCACGGCTTCAATAACCAGATCGCAGTCAGCCATGTCGGCATAAGCGAGGGTGCCCTTGACGGCGCCGTACTTCATGTCGGCTTCAGCACGGCTCATCTTGCGCTTCGCCACCAGACCATCGAAGAGTTCCTTGATGGCGTTCATGCCCTTGTCCAGAGCAGCCTGGTCGATGTCCTTGAGCACCACGCGGTAACCCGCATAGGCAGCGGACTGAGCGATACCAGCACCCATGACACCAGCGCCGATGACGCCGACTGTCTTGACGGTGATCGAAGGCTTGACGCCTTCCGGCATCTTCTTGGACTCGGTCTCGGCAAAGAAAATGCCGACCAGCGAACGAGACACAGCCGAGGTAGCAAGGCGCGCAAACGCCTGGCACTCGATTTCAAATGCCTTGTCCTCCGGCATGCCCCAGGTCTTGAGAATGACCTTGAGAGCTTCCAGCGGAGCCGGATACTTGCCCCGGGTCTGGGACATGATGATGTTGGTGGCCTGCTTCTGGAAGAGCATGCGACCAGCCGGAGTGCTCAGACCGTACTCCATCGCCTTCTGCTGGAAGGACTTGTTGTAGCGGTTGGGCTTGGCGCCGCGCGCGATCTCGATGGCGCGGGTGAGCAGAGCGGTCTGCGCAGTGGTCTCATCGACGAGACCCTGACGCCAGGCCTTGGTGGCATCCGACTTGTTGCCGGTGGAAATCATGGTGAAGCCATCCTGCAGGCCCAGAAGGCGCGGCAGGCGGACAGTACCACCCCAGCCCGGAATGAAGCCGAGAAGAACCTCGGGCACACCCAGCTGAGTCTTGGGATTGGTGGAAGCGACGCGATACTTGCACGCCAGAGTCAGCTCCAGACCGCCGCCCAGACAGGTGCCGCTGATGGCAGCGACAGTCGGGTACGGCAGCTTGGAGAGACGATTGACGGCATCGCGACCGCTCTTGCAAGCCTGGTAGATCTCCTGAGCGGGACGAGTCTGAAGGAAACGAATCTCCTTCACGTCGGCGCCGGCAAAGAAGCAGTCTTCCTTGCCCGAAGAAACAACGAGACCGCGCACATCAGTACGGGCCTCGAGAGCGTCCATGGTGGCAGTGAATTCGGCGAAGAACTCCTGCGACAGGACATTGAGTTTGCTGTCGGGAGTATCGATCACGATGTGTGCGATACCTCCTTCCAGCATATTGAGAGTGACGATTTTAGCCATTTTTGTCCTCGATATCGAAGCTATTGTTGTTGGAATCAGCAATCAAAATCGCTGGATTAGGCCTGAGCGTCAGGGTTGCGCACCAGGGTGGCAATACCCATACCGCCACCGATGCAGAGTGCAGCGATGCCGTACTTCTTGTTGCGCGCCTTGAGCTCATGAGCGAGCGTCAGGATCAGGCGAGCACCGGACATGCCGATGGGGTGACCCATGGCAATGGCGCCGCCATTGACGTTGACCTTCTCGCGATCCAGCTCCAGGAGCTTCTCGCAAGAGAGGTACTGCACAGCAAAGGCTTCGTTCAGTTCGACCAGGTCGATATCAGCCAGGGTCAGGTCGTTGCGGGCAAGCAGAGCCTTGATCGCTTCGACCGGGCCGATGCCCATCTGCTCCGGCGTGACACCGACCGACACATGGTCGACCAGCTCAGCCAGGGGCTTGACGCCGAGTTCGGCGACCTTGTGCTCAGAGGCGAGCACGAGAGCGCAGGCGCCATCGTTGAGACCGGAGGCATTACCGGCGGTGATGACGCGGGTGCCGAGCACGGGACCGAGACCGGCAAGAGCCTCCTTGGAGGTCTTACGCGGATGCTCATCGCGAGCGAAGAAGCCGCGACCGGGCACCTCGATGGGATCGATTTCGACATCGAAACGACCGGACTTGATGGCGTTGGCGGCAAGGGTCTGGCTGCGCAGCGCATATTCGTCGGCCGCTTCGCGACTGACATTGTATGCATCCGCCAGGTTTTGAGCAGTCTGCGCCATGGCGATGGACTGCTGGTCCTTGAGCAGCTTGGTGGGAGCAAGCCCGTTGTCGGCCAGTGCAAACGGCACAGGGCGCGGTCCGAGCTTGGTAAACTTGAGGTACTTGGAGATCGGACCGGACCAGCGATATTCGCCGGGGATCAGATAGGGTACCGTCGACATGGATTCGGCACCGCCGGCGATGACAAGCTCGGCGCGGTCAAGCGCGATCATGTCCATACCGAGGTTGACTGCTTCCATGCCCGAGCCGCACTGACGCTGCACGGTCATCGCCGGCGTACCAGCGGGCAGACCTGCACGCAGCCAGGCGAAGCGGCCGGTGTTGGGGGTGTAGGAGCTCTGATAGCCATGACCGAGGATGACGTGGTCAATGCTATTCGCGTCGACACCAGCGCGGCGGATGGCGTTGACCATCACGTGACCGGCCAGCTTGTCCACAGGGACATTGCGAAGCGTACGGCCGAACGACCCTACGGGCGTGCGGCTGCCAGAAAGAAGATAAATCCGAGTGTGGGGATTCCGAGATTTCATGAGATTCTCCGTCTTATTTCAGGCTCTATTGTCAGACACTGTAATGCAGATAGCAACATTTTGCCTCATACATACCGTGCCCATCAATTGGAAACCTTATCCGGGTGTACCGGAGCGTTTGAAAGGTGTTTTTGTTGAACGAAGATACAATTCTCGGCAAGAAGTTTGGTTCTTACAGAGACATTTACCATGCGGATACAGAACACACCGGCTGACAGGCCGAGAATGTCCGCATCCACATCTGGTGGATTAGGGTGACGGGAGTGATGCTTCTGTCTGATAACTAACTAGTCATCGTGACAGAAGCATCTCCGTCGACTCATTCACCACAAACCAGCAGACGTGAGCAGAGCTTCCGTCCGCGTTGAGAGTAGACCAGGTCTGGCGCGCGACTGCTTGCAGTAAGCAACCATATCCTGGAATTCTTCCACGAGCCTTTCGGCAACCGCGAGGCGATCACCGGTAAGCAGACCTGCGGCCTTGAGACTGGGGACAGCGCCCATGTATCCAGACATGACAGCCTGCCACTTCTGGTCACGCGTGAGCGTGAACTGCAGCGAGCTGAAGTTGAACTCGGTGGGCTGGATCATGATGTAGCCGTTGTCGTTGGACAGGGGCTCGGGCTCATGCGGCGGCAAGCAAAGCTCACCACAGATGACCTTCCACCAGCGCAACTTCATGCGGCTCCATTTGCTGTCTGCGTCACCATCGCCCACATCGCAGACGATGATGTCGTGCGGACGGGCTCCATAAAAACGCTCCGGTACGCTGACCGGGGTGCGGTTTTCTTTGGAGAGTGCCCCGTCATGCAGCCAGTACTTTTCACCAGATGCTTCCAAGGGGACAGCATCGATGATGCCAGGGACAGCACAGCTGCCACGGATAGCTGCACCCAGAGGGCCGGCTTCAGTGGCAAGGAGGCGGTAAGTGCCATCAGCTTGACGCAGATGCACTCCCGTTTTGGTGAAGATGAGCTGATCGTCGCCGACACAGGCCATCGTCCAATACTTTGAAGGCCAGGTCGGAACCTTGCCCTCGATGAAGCCACCCAGTTTTTCGGAGCTAAGAACTCCGAAGCGAGGACGAGTTTTTTCGTACCGACGCTGCATCAGGGAGGCAAAGAGAATTTTCAACATGCCGCCGCGCCGGGTCAAAAGACTCGCGAAGTCGACATCGAGCGCTGTAGCGACAGCGGTTTTAGCGTCCATGCCAGAGGCAGTAAAAGCAGTGGGCAAAGACCCGCCGCTGATACCTCCGATGGACTTCCAGTTAGTGATCCCAGCGTGATGGCACGCAAGAACTACGCCTGCTCCTGCAAGAATAGCCCTGGACCCGCCGCTGGAAATAAGCAAGTGCATTTCCCTCGTCGAAGGCATAGCCTCCGGCGGGGACTTGTTAGTATTCGAGCTCATTTTTATGCTCCGTTACACTTTGGCGGATGCCAATTGGAATTACAGCCAGTCAAAAGTCAGAGGCACTACATGAGTGCTCGCTGCTGGCTGAAATGAAAATGGGTGAGAAAGAAAGAGTGGGTTGGTTGTATCCCTGGGGTGGTTGAAGAAAAGTGCTTGTAGACACTAAGAGAAATCCGCCTGCGCGCTCAACAGCTCAAGGCTCTTAGAGAAGGCTCTGATCATGACTTTTGTTTTATAACTCTCTGCAAAAAGAGCCCATAAAGAGCGAAAAACTGTAAAGCTCGCTGGCCCGGCTCCGCGAAGCACAGCTAAAAGCCCATGCGGTGGGACTTTACAAAGAAGCGGAGCTAGCGAAATACCTCAACCTTGTCAAGCACAAAACACTTCACACAACCGGGCGAGCACTTTGCAACCAGTCCGCAAAAATCAAAGCAAACGAGCTAGAAACCACTGTTTCCAAGCGGTCGCATTACTGTCGCTAATGTCAACTAAAACTGCACCAATTAAAAATCGAGCTGTCATCGCGCATGGTGCTTTTTAAAGCAATTTCAGTATGAGTTAACTCCACACGCGCATTCCGAGAATTTCTTTAGCTAATTAAAGCTCATGATTCTTGAGATTAACAGCTGATCTCCCATAGGGTGCAGGCATCTTCAACAACACAAAGAAAAAAACATTGGTCTAAAAAAACGCAGCGCAAAACCCAAGACCTGACCCCACAGCTCCAACCTGCAAGTTCTCACTGAAATAGTGAGTTCCAGACAGGCTCAAGCTGCAACCAACCAGTGTTTAACCCAGACGTTCACCACGCCTGGCTTTGCTCTGCCTATGCACCGCCACTGCTTTGTTCATGCACTGCTTTGTTCATGCACTGCTTTGGCTCTGCTCTCGTGCCGGTGCCGCTCCGCTGCACCGCTGCGCATTGCCTTCACGTTACGCCCTGCGCATACAGCGCGGATCTTCTTTAACCCGCATCGGGCACCCCGTGCTCAATGCAATCCGAATCTTCGGGAGAAAAACCCATGGCAAAGACTTACACCTCTGTGACCCAACGGGTCTGGCAGCTCATTGGCGAGAAGCCGGACGCGATTCATACGATTTTGCCAAGCCAGGATCGTGCGGCATCTCGTGCGCGTGACCTGCGTAAGAATTCTTCTGCGACCAGCGCGGCCAATCGTCCCGGATGCATCGGCATCACGCGCGCCGAAGCCGGTCACATGATTGCCGAAGCGACTCTGTTCCTGCAAAGCAAGGGACTCTCGCGCGGCGATCGCATCTCCATCCTCGGCTGGGACACGTTCCACTTCCTCGCGTTGAGCCGTGCTGCAAAGGGTCTTGGACTCGTCCTCGCCCCGCCGCACCCCAACTCGACCAAAGAGCAGAACGTCCACGTCCTCAACGACTCGCAGCCGGCCATCATCATCGCCGACAATCAGCGTCTGATCGACACCCTCATCGACCTGTCGCAGTTCAAGCGCGTGCGCCTGAACGGTCAGGAAGTGGCTGCCGATCAAAGCGGTCTCGATGACAACCTGCCCACCTGCACCTTCGACGAAGTGTTCAAGCACTGCCCGAGCGTCCAGAACCGTCCGGTGGACGAAAACGGCGTGGTGCAGCCGCTCCAGTTCCGCGACGAAGCGAAAGCCGAATACGCGCGACTGCTCAAGCTGTTCACCACCCCGGGCGGCGCTCTGCCCTACGAGATGTCCGATCCGGTGCTGATCATCTACACCTCGGGCTCCACCGGTCTGCCCAAGGGCGTCGTGCACACGCACAATAGCCAGGCAGCCATCTGCGAGATGCTGCGCGGCGCCATGCCCTTCGGCGAAGAGCACATCATCATGCACCTTCTGCCCTGGTCGCACATCTTCGGTGAGACCAATGGTCGGGAGCTGGCAGAAGCGATGGGCTGCATCAACTCCTACGCCGAGCCGACCAACTTCAAGGACATGCTGCCCCTGATCCGGCCGCATCTGCTCCTCGCCGTGCCGCTGCTCTGGAATCGCCTCAAGAGCGAGGTCGAAAACCAGGTCAACGGTGCAGAAGATATCAAAACCTTGCTGAAGAAGCAGGGCTTCGCAATCTTCAAGAAAGCCAACTCAGCTGCCCTCAAGCTGTCCTTGGCCAAATGGGCGTTGTCCATCCGGACCACGTCCGAGTACAGCAAGCCCGAGGTGAACGACAAGGACGGTGCAGTGGTGCGCACATTCAAGCGCATCAAGCACAATCTGTCGCACGCCACCAGGCAACCTGGTCGCTGGGCTGCTCGCAAGTTCGTCTGCCCTGGCATCCTGGCCAAGGCTGGTCTCGACCACATCGTCATGAGCGTCTCGGGCAGCGCGGCGATTCCGGCAGAGACGACCAAGTTCTTCCAGTACATCGGCGTCCAGCTGCGGGAGGGCTACGGCTCATCCGAAAGCGCTGGCGGCTGGTGTGTCAACCTGCTCGATGACTTCGAGATGGGTTCGCTGGGCAAGCCGCTTCCCGGTGCCGAAATCCGCATCGTCCCTGTCCCCGGCATGCCGGCTGGCACGGGCGAAGTGGAAGTGCGCGGCGACTTCATGTTCGCTGGCTACTGGCGCAATCCCGTCAAGACCGCCGAAGTCTTCACTGCCGACGGCTGGTTCAAGATGGGCGACACCGTGAGACACGCCGCCAACGGCCGCCTCTGGTTCGAAGGTCGCGGCAGCATCAAGAAGTTGAGCACCGGTGAATTCTACTCGGAAGAGCGCGTGCAAACGGCTCTGGAAGCCTCTCCGCTGCTGTCGGCTGCTGTGCCGACGGGCGAAGGCTACGGCTGCATCGGCGCGCTGATGTTCCTCGACCCCGGCGCCGCCAAGCGTCTGGTCGGATTGCCCAGCGATGGCAGTGACAAGTGGGAGTACTGGATCAACCATCCGCAGATCCTGGCTGCCTGCAAGGACATCGTCACCGCCGGCAACAAGGCGCTGCTGGAGGCTCCGGAGTCGCTCAAGTGGGAGCAGGTGCGCAAGTTTACCCTCTGCCCGGGTGAGCTGACCATCGAAAACGGTCTGCGCACCAACACCAACAAGCCCAAGAACAAGGAAGTGCGCAAGCTCTTCGCCGACAAAGTGACCAAGATGTACGGCTGACCACAAGTTAGCCCGAGCATTTGAACAATCCACAACTAAGCTAAATGCGCTACTCGGGCTGGTCAGTACACGTCAGTACGCACCAGTCCGAGAGTGTCATAGAGCGTTCGCCACTACAAAGGCCGATAGACCCTAACCGGTCTATTGGCCTTTGCCTTTTCAACTACCCCTTTAATCTCTTGTTCCTGACTCAGCAAACCTCTTCGCCCCACCCCCTTTTTTTCTCAATTTCTACTACATTCTATAGTCTCACAAGCCATAGCAGATATCACCACACACCCCCTATTTATCATCAAATTGACCTCAGCAAAACCAACTGCAAAAGACACAAAATAATTGTAAAGAAAGTATTGTAAAGCAATATTACACGGGCGTTTCAGGGTTTTCTCATTTTTCAAACGCCGCCACCGTGGGCGGTTGCGCTGTCAAACAGATTTAATTTTGAGCTTAACATAGCTGGCGTGTTTTTTCACCAGTCAAAAAAGAGAGACCCCGCCTCTCGTCCTGCCGTGCTCTAACACTCTCGTCCTGCCGTGCTCCAACACTCTTGTCCTGCCGTCCCTTCCGCCCCATCATCCTCGGTCGGCACCGTTAGCGGCAACAGCAATATTCGCCAGTTTAAGTAGAGCACCTCGTAACAGGTCGGTTTCTCTTTGCGTAGCATGCGCTCTTTGATAAAACTGCCTTAGCTCCATCATCACTCTGTCGTGATTGTAAGTCCTGGTAAAACCAGCATGGTGCAGGACCTTACCCAGGTGTTCAAACAAAATATCATCGGTACTACCAGTAGACAGCGGCTCAATCTCAGCCTCAGACCCAAACCCAGACCCAGCCTCAACAACTGCACTCCCAGACCCAGCCCCAACAACAGCACTTCCAGATCCAACATCAGCACTTCCACCGTCATTCAGCGCTTCCAGACAATTGGCTATTTCATAAGCACAGATACCAGCAGCTTGAGCCAGATTGAGTGCAGCAAAATCAGGATTGGTAGGCACAGTAACAATATGATGACAGCGCGCCAGCTCAGCATTGGTCAAACCATCGCGCTCATCACCAAACACAATCGCCATTTTATTGCCCTTAGCCAGACGACTCAGCTCAGGTGCGATCACTCGTATCGGCACAGGCTCCAGCTGTCTTTGCTGACAAGATGTGGTGCCAATAGCAACTGCAATATCAGCAAGAGCCTCTTCAAGGCTTTCAAACAATTCACTATTTTTCAAAACATCTATAGCATCCACAGCCATACGCCTGGCTTCTGAGTCTTTGTAGTCTTTTGGTGCTTTTACAAAACGCAATTTTGTAAAACCAAAATTTTTCATCACTCTGGCAATAGAGCCTATATTGCCTAAAAAATTAGGTCGCACCAGGACAAAATAGCAATTATCAAAACCAGCCAAAGCGCTACCTCAACCAATGCCACTAAAACTCACAGTGACATAGAGTATCATTATCCAATGAGCACAAGTCAAACAAAACCAGACACCATCACATTTAACTGCCGGGCAATTTTAAGCGATCTGGACGGCACTTTGATAGACAGTGAGCATTGTGTCGACTATGCCTGGCAAGTCTGGGCCGAGTCGCGCAATCTCGATGTCGAATACATCATGGCTAATGCCCACGGTCGCCGCACAGTTGATAGCGTCCGACTGCTTACACCTCACCTGGATCTGGACACAGAAGTCGCCTATCTCGAAGAACTAGAAGTAAGCTGCACCCGCGACATGATCCCAATACCGGGCACGCGCAAACTCTTCGATTTGCTGATAGAAGCTGATCTACACAAACATCTAGCGATTGTCACATCTGGCAGTCGCAAACTGGCTACTCACAGACTGACTCACGTGGGCTTTACCATTCCACGCGTTTTTGTCACCGCCGATGATATCACACAGGGCAAACCTCACCCCGAGGGCTATATCTCAGCAGCTCGTGCTCTGGGCTTAGAGCCCAATCAATGCGTCGCTCTCGAAGACTCTCCGGCAGGTATCCATGCGGCAAAACAAGCAGGAGCCACCGTCATTGCAATTGGCTTTAAAGCTGGCGATCGCGACATAAGCGAGGCCGATTGCGTCATCCACGATCTCACCCAGATAGACGCCAGGTTTATGGATGATGGCATCACCCTGATAGTCACACCAAACAAAAAATAGCCCCCCAAAAAAAACAAACAAAACAGCCAGAACGAGCTATCCAAGCCACTTCTTGCAATTTAAAATTGCTAAGTCAAATAACCTAGCTCAAAGCTTTTATGCACTCTGGTCACGTCTTTGCCAAAGAGCCAATCAGTATTGACTAACTCCAGAGTATTAAAATCAAGCACATCGATTTGCTCGTGAGCGCGTGAGCGCACATATTCGAGCAGCTGTTCAGACGTCCCCTCAGTCAGTCTCGCTAGCGTAATCCAAAAGATCTCACTGTGCAATCCGACCAGTATGGGCAATTCTTCGACAGCAGCACCAAGCTCCTCAATCAGCTCATTGACACAAGATCCAACAAATCTGGCCAGCAAACCATGACTGTCAATGCATCTTACAACCAGTGTGTTACCAACAATACTCAAGCCTGAGACCGGCATGGCCAAAGGCTTCATAGCAGGTGTATGCGACATGAGCAGTCTCGTCAGATGACGACTGAGTTGATCTTTGGGTTTTAAATCAGGTAGACCAAACACAGTGAGATGCAGATTTGCAGGACCATAATAAAGATGCCCCGGAAACTTTGCCTGCAAATCCTGGCAAACAGTCATAAGCTTGTCCGTTTGCTGCGGCCGCATCACTACGGTATCACAAAGACGACTGAGATCTTTAGTGCTGTAAGGTATGGGCGGCCAGGTAGCAGCCGCCTGCTCCAGCAACTTATCAAACAAATCAATTTGCGACTTTTGTATTGTGTTTGTGCTCTGCATCATCAATTCAACAACATCTTTTGCAAATCATTAGCCAGCTGCTCCATCGATTGATAACGATCCTGGGGCGCCTTGTTCAATGTTTTCATAATGATAGCATCCAGCTCTGGTGAAATTTTCACCTCAGGGACACTACTATGTTGCAACTGATTCAAAGTAATCTGTTGGGTAGTTTCTTGCGCATCAATCTCATCTTTTAACGAAGCCTTATCTCTGGGCAGCTCCGATCCATCAAACAAAGCGCTGATGCGACGTGGTTCTTCGTTGACTTGCTTAAACAATATCGCCAGTGAATGAGCCCCATCAAAAGGAGTTACACCAGCTAGCACATGATACATCACACAACCCAGGCTATAAATATCGCTGCGATAATCTAGCGATCCAGATAAACACTGCTCTGGACTCATATAACGCGGACTACCCAAAACCTGACCATGCTGTGTCAGTGTAATGCTCGATTCGCCTGGCGGGCGGCTCAACTTGGCTATACCAAAATCAAGCACCTTAACAAAATCGCCACCACTACTATCATCCAACAAAAATATATTGCCCGGCTTGATATCACGGTGGACTATGCCCGCGCCATGAGCGTGAGCCATTGCCCGACAGATTTGCAAAAATATTTTGAGTGCGCGCTTCTGCTCAAGACGCCCTTCTTTAGCCAGCACAGCAGCGAGACTTTTGCCATCCAAAAAATCCATAACAAAATAAGTCTGACCGCTCTCGCTGTAGCCATGCCCCTTTAGTCCGACTAGATTGTCGTGCCAGAGACTGGCCATAGCCATCGCCTCTCGATCAAATCGTTTGCGAGCTTCTTCATCAAGCGAAATATCAAGATTGAGCATCTTGATAGCAAAGAGATCATCGGTGAGCATGTGCCGACACAAATAAACTGTGGACATGCCTCCAGTGCCGAGCCTGCGAATCACCTGATAAACACCACCAATAATCTCACCAGAAGCAAGGATAACGGGCTCGGAAGTGTTTTTGTCTGACTGAGCATGACCACCCGGACAACTGCAAGCATCCACAAAGAGACCACAGCGGTTGCAGGTTTTCCAGAGCGTTATATCACTGACTTCACTTGGTTCCGATGGATTCATGGGCTGCTTAATGCTTGCCGCTTTCGTTTGATGGACTGGTCAAAGAAGTCTATCTCAAGTTGCCAATAATAGAAAGACTGTTTTTTATTCCACAAGGATGAAAAGCTTGTTGTCACTAAGTTACGATATTGGCGAGCGAAGCCCGCTCCGCTGCCTCAATTACACGATTTAACTGGAGATTGATAGTGAGCCCCGCCAAAAAGCCAACCAGCAAAGTCACTCCAATCAAACGCAAAGCAGAACAAAGCAGTTATTACCAGGTCAAAGTCATGCTTGAAAGCTGCCCTTTGCCAGTATGGAGAAGACTGGTTATGCGCTCTGATGCGCCCCTGTCTCTTGTCCACGAAATTTTGCAGGTAGTAGTGGGTTGGGGCAACAATCACACCCATCTTTTTATCACCAGTAAAACTCAGTACGGTGCCCCCAATCCAGACATGCCAAAAGTCCAGGACCATCATCATATAAGACTATCTGAAGTGATGAAAAAAATTGGCGACGCTATGGTCTACGACTATGACTTAAGTGAGACCTGGCACCACAATATTGTCCTTGAAGAAATTATTCCAACAAATGACACCTCTATGCTCGCTCGCTGCCTTATGGGCAAACGCGCATGCCCACCCGAGGATGTCGGCGGACCAATTGGTTATGCCAGATTTTTAGAGGCAATAGAAGATCCGCTACACGAAGATCATCAAGACGATCTCGACTGGATCGAATGCGACTTCGATCCCGATGCATTTGACGCCAGACTGGCTAATATGCGCCTGGAACTAATGGAAGACCAGATTAGAGAAGGCGAAATCGTTTCAGTTTAAATCTCAAATAAAAAAGCTGATCTGGTTTAAAGACTTAGCGTCCGTCTATGATTTGGATTGGGACTGGGACTGGGACTGGGACTGCCGCTGCTGACGCTGCAATTCTAGCCAATGTTGAAACATATTCGACCAGCCAACGTGATCTGGGGCATAAGATGTTGCTTTGCCCAATTTACTTACGGCTTCTTCCAGATTGTTATTGCGCTTATAAATCAAAGCCAGGTTGTACCAGGCTTCAGGCTGCTTGGGACTTTCTTCAATCAACTTATTCAAGACCGCAATAGCTTCTTCGTCTCTTCCAGCACGCTGATAGAGGGTACCCAATCCAATCGCTGCGCGATGAGCTTCAAAGGTCCCCGGCTTAGCCTCCATAACACTCTTAAAGGTGGCTTCAGCCAGCTTTACTTGAAACCGGCGCATCTGGATGTAACCACGATTGCAGAGATAGGCATAATACTCATCATCTGTTTTAGGATGATTAGTCAGGTAATACTCATTGAGAGAATCAGCCATAGTCAAATTGAAGGGCTCATTGGGATTGGAGCGCAATCTCTCTACCTGCTCGGCGAATTGCGGCTCAGCAATGCGGTGCAAAATATTGACGATACCTGACCAGGCTTCGCCAAAGTCACTCTTGAGACTGAGAGCACTGACGTAAAGCAAACGCGATTCTTTATCGCGGGCCAGTTGCTGGTCCATAAAAGCCAATGATGCCATTGTATAAATGTCGTTGCAATCAAGCTCCAGAGCCTTTCTAAAGGCTTGTGCCGATTGCTTGAAATGATCGAGGCGCTGCTCATTATGAGCTATCGCATGCCAGTAAAATTTGTCGCCGGGCACCATCTCAGCGCATTTAGTAAAAGCTTTGACTGCGTAATCGTACTTGCCTTGCTTTTCGTATTCAGTGCCAATATTTGACCAGGCACTGACGTCGTTTTTAGCATCAGCTGAAGGCTCTTTCATGGGATCTGTGTTGCGAGGTTCTAGACCCAGATCACGCAGATCAAACTCCAGTTTTTCACTAACGCCTGGCTTTGCCTTGCCCAGATAAGTACAACCTCCAAGCGTACCACTGGCACCTATAAGAGTCAGAGTTATTACACTGGCACTGAGGTAACGAGCGAGCCTGGAGGTTGTATAAGTAGACAAAGCCATCCTCGATTAATAAAAGGGCTGCCAGTTACGGCAGCCCAGTACTATTAGCTGCGAGATGTAGTTTCTTCGCCGCTTTCTTTTTCCTGAACTTTTTCAGACTTGTCACCTTTAGCAGGTTTTTCAGTCTTCTCGGCTTTTTCAGCCTTTTCAGGTTGTTTTTCTTCTTTGTCAGCTTTGGCAGCTTTAACGACTTTTTTAGCGAGCTTTTTAAACTTGACGGTTTCGCCTTCAAGTTCAGTCTCGATTACATCGCCTTCTTTAAAGTTGCCTTGCAAGACTGCTTCCGCAAGCGCGTCTTCCAGCATGCGCTGGATGGCGCGGCGCAATGGTCTGGCACCATATGTGGGGTTATAACCCTCTTTGGCGATCAGATCTTTGCACTCGGTTGTAACAACGAGTTCCATACCTTGAGCTTCGATACGCTTTTGCAGATCGGCAGACATGATGTCGACGATGTAGCGGATTTCTTCTCTGGTCAACTGTTGGAAGACGATGATTTCGTCGATACGGTTGAGGAACTCAGGTCTGAAGGTCTTCTTCATGGAATCCATGACGAGGTCCTTGATCTTCTTATAGCGATCTGAATGCTCAGCGACTTCGGTTTGGACCTGGAAGCCGAGTGACAGAGCGGTCTTATCGATAAACTGAGCACCAACGTTACTGGTCATGATAATGATGGTGTTTTTGAAGTCTACGGTGCGACCCTTACTATCAGACAATCTACCGTCATCTAGGATTTGCAGAAGCACGTTAAATACATCAGGGTGAGCTTTTTCGATTTCGTCGAAGAGCACTACTGAGTATGGTTTACGACGTACTTGCTCGGTCAGTTGACCGCCTTCCTGGTAGCCGACATATCCGGGAGGAGAACCAATCAACTTACTTGTTGTGTGGTGTTCCATAAATTCGGACATGTCGATACGGATTAAGTTATCTTCGGAGCCAAAGAAATAACCAGCAAGCGCTTTAGCAAGCTCAGTTTTACCTACACCAGTAGGACCGGAGAAGATAAAGCTGCCGATTGGTCTGTCTGGATTTTTAAGGCCGACGCGAGCACGACGAATAGCTTTGCAAACTGCTTCGACTGCGTCGTTTTGACCGATGACGCGCTGGTGCAGCACATCGGACATATGGAGCAATCTTTCAGATTCGCCTTCAGTCAGCTTGAGTAGCGGAATACCGGTCCAGGCGCTGACTACGTGGGCAACTTCTTCGCCGGTAACAATCGGCTTTTCAGTCTCTTGCTTGGCTTTCCAGGCAGTTTGGATTTCTCTGATTTTTTCAGAGAGCTTGGTTTCTTGCTCACGCAATGAGGCAGCCTTTTCAAACTCCTGATTGCGGATAGCCATTTCTTTGTCACGACGCACTTTGCGCAGTTCTTTTTCGATTTCTTTGCCTTCTGGCGGCAGGCTCGATGCTCTCAAGCGTACACGGCTAGAGGCTTCGTCCACGATATCGATAGCTTTGTCTGGCAAAAATCTATCAGAGATGTATCTATCTGAGAGTTTGCTGGCGTGCTCGATTGCTTCGTCAGAGATTATTAGTCTGTGGTGTTCTTCGTACTTAGGACGCAGACCACGCAAGATCTCGATGGTCTCATCGACCGACGGAGGATCTACGATAACAGGCTGGAATCTCCGCTCGAGAGCAGCGTCGCGCTCGATGTGCTTACGATACTCATCCATTGTGGTAGCGCCGATGCATTGTAGCTCGCCGCGTGCCAGAGCTGGCTTGAGGATGTTGGCAGCGTCAATTGCGCCCTCGGCGGCACCAGCACCAATCAAGGTGTGGAGTTCGTCGATGACCAGCATGACATTACCGGCACCACGGATTTCGTCCATGATCTTCTTGAGACGCTCTTCAAATTCGCCGCGGTACTTGGTACCAGCTACCAGCAAACCGATGTCGAGCATAACAATCTTTTTGTCGAGGAGGATTTCTGGTACATCGGCATTGGAGATGCGGATTGCCAGACCCTCAGCGATGGCGGTCTTACCTACACCAGGCTCACCGATGAGCACAGGGTTGTTTTTGGTACGACGACCGAGGATTTGGATAACACGCTCGATTTCTTTGTCGCGACCGACAACTGGATCGAGGCGGTTTTCTTGGGCAGCTTGAGTCATATTGACGCCAAACTCATCAAGAGTAGGAGTCTTGCTACGTCCAGTGGATGTAGTCGAGCTAGATGAGCCGCCACCGGCAGTGGCAGCGCCACTCTCGCCCAGGAGGCGGATGACATGGCTGCGTACTTTGGTCAAGTCTACGCCCAGGTTTTCGAGGACGCGAGCTGCGACCCCTTCACCTTCGCGGATGAGACCAAGCAACAGGTGCTCTGTACCAATATAGTTGTGACCCAGTTGTCTGGCTTCGTCCCAGGACAACTCAAGCACTCTTTTGGCACGTGGTGTAAACGGTATCTCAACGGCTACAAATCCAGAGCCGCGTCCGATGATTTTTTCAACTTCCTGACGAGCGTCTTTAAGGTTGACACCCATCGATTTGAGGGTCTTGGCAGCGATTCCTGTACCTTCGCCGATTAGGCCAAGAAGGATTTGCTCCGTGCCCACAAAATTGTGACCAAGCCTGCGCGCTTCTTCTTGCGCGAGCATGATGACCTTGATCGCTTTTTCCGTGAACCTTTCAAACATGGCGGTACAAACCCCCCTTACCTTAAACAGAATCTCCAGATAACCACATAAGTGGGGTTGTGATGTTGGCATCCACTCCCAAATTTGTGGTTACATTCTAACACCATGCAATCCCGCTTTTTTTGGCAATGCAAGCTGATTTCAGCGTGTGAGCTGAAGAATTCATGAAGATCGCTGATTTTTAGGTCAGGCGTGGGTTTCTTGACCCGTTATAGGTTGAGCAAAATCGCACTCTTTAGCAGAGCAAGCAACCTGATCGCCACGTTTTAGCGTTTTGTAGATCAACATGCTGTTGCATTTGGGGCAAAAACTGGAGCCATTTGGTCCGCCACCGGTAACCGGTGGATACCAGTAAGCCGTTGTACAGCCGTTGGCTGAGTAATGGCTGCATCCAAAGAATATCTTGCCGCGTCTCGATTTCTTCTCGACTATCTGCCCGCCGCAGCCCTCTCTGGGGCAATCAACGCCAGTGGTCTTGAGAATTGGTCTTTGCTCTTTGCACTCCTCGGAGGAGCAGATCAAATAGTCACCATAGCGACCATAGTGGATAAGCATTGGTGACGCACAGGTTTTGCATAGCTCATCGGATGGTCTGTCTTCTGGGACAGGTTCACCATCTTTGGTGAGGGCAATCTTGGTTTTGCATTCGGGATAACCGACACAACCCAAAAACTGACCAAATCTGGATGAGCGGATAGCCATAGCCTGACCGCACTCTGGACAGAGCTTATCGGAGAGGATAAGCACCTTGTTCATGTTCTCTTCGGCTTCTTTCAAAGTCTTTTTGAAAGGATCATAAAAGACCTTGAGCATGCCGCGCCAATCGACTTTATCTTCTTCAATTTGGTCCAGCTTGGCTTCCATTTCTGCCGTAAAGCCGACATCCACGATATTGCCAAAGTGCTCGACCAGGAGCGCGTTTACAGCTTGACCCAGCTTGGTGGGACAAAGTGATTTTTGTTGACGCTCTACATATTTACGATCGACTACAGTGCTCACAGTGGCAGCAAATGTAGACGGTCTGCCGATGCCAAGCTCTTCCAGAGTCTTGATCATGCTGGCTTCTGTGAAGCGCGGCGGTGGTTGTGTGAAGTGCTGAGTGGGCAGAATGTCTTTCAGCTTGAGCTCTTCACCCTTCTTAAGATCTGGCAAATTGCCTGATTCATCGTCTTCTTCAGCTTCGTTAGCAGGAGTGTCACTGGCAGCGTCAGTGATTGTGTCCTTGGTCAATCTGTCATATACGATTGTAAAACCAGGGAATTTCTTCTCAGAAGCAGATGCTCTAAAGAGAGCCTCTCCAGCGGCGATTTCTACTGAACGAGTGAGGATTTCGGCACTGGCCATCTGGCTTGCCATAAATCTTTCCCAGATTAGTTTGTAGACTTTGTACTCGTCTGGCTTGAGCACAGGGCGCAAAGACTCAGGTGTACGCTCGGGATAAGCAGGACGGATAGCTTCGTGGGCATCCTGTACTGATTTGCCTTTGCGCGCATACTGGCGCGGTTTATCTGGATAGTATTGCTTGCCATAACGGCTGACAATAAACTTCTTCGCCTCATCCTGCGCCTGTTGAGCGACACGGGTGGAGTCTGTTCTCATGTATGTGATGAGACCAGTAGGACCTTCCGCACCAAGCTCAATACCTTCATACAGTTTTTGAGCCACTTGCATGGTTTTTTTAACTGGGAAGTTGAGGAAGGTTGCTGCTTCACGCTGCAAAGTGGAAGTGATAAAAGGAGCCTGGGGTGAGCGTTGACTGGTTTTTTCAGTAACAGTCGCTACCTTGAACTCTTCTTTGTTGGACTTTTTGACAATCTCATCAGCCAGCTTTTTGCTGTCGATGACCATTGATTGCGCTGTACCTTTTTCGGAGGCAGCAATTACACGCTTGCCTTTCCATTTAGAGAGAGGTGCGGTAAAAAAGGCTTTGGAACGCGCTCTTCCGAGTTCGGCTTTAATCTGCCAGTACTCTTGCGGCTCAAATCCCTCTACTTCTTGCTCACGCTCACAAATCAAGCGCACTGCTACTGATTGCACACGACCAGCGGAACGGCCATTGACCTTGCGCCAGAGCAAAGGACTGATTTTGTATCCCACCAGACGATCTAGCAAACGTCTTGCTTGCTGAGCATCTACCAGCTTTTTATCAATCCGTCTTGGAGACTTGATAGCAGCCAGTACTGCGTCTTTGGTGATTTCGTTAAACTCGATACGCTGTACTTTCTTTTCAGAGAGTCCAAGTATTTCTGCCAGGTGCCAGGCAATGGCTTCACCCTCACGGTCAGGGTCGGGCGCCAGATAGACTCTATCCACATTGGCGGCGGCTTCTTTGAGCTCTTCCACCATGGGCTCTTTTTCCTTGAGGATTTCGTACTGCGGTTCGAAATTCTTGCGGACGTTGACTCCCAACTTATTCTTCGGCAAATCGCGTACGTGACCGGCTGAGGCTTTTACTTGATAATCCTTGCCGAGGATTTTGCTGATTGTTTTGGCTTTGGAAGGGGATTCTACGATTACTAGTGATTTGGGCATTTCTTTTATTGATTGCTGAATTGGCTGTAGTAGACGGTTGCAACGATACCGTTATCTGACAGATAGCCTGTCAAGATACGCTCTTGAGGGTCGAGTATATCACGGTAAGAAATACCAACCCAAGCTTAACAATTTATAAGAATGTCCGATAACTCAGCAGTGAGGGTTGCCACTAAGGCTTCGGCATTTGCACCCAAAGGCCTCAGGGTGGCGATTCTATGGTCCGCGATCCCATCCTTTATAGAGAGTTTTTGAGGGCTCTCAAAATTTTTGCCGATTTCCGTTGCTTCACGTAACAGTTGCCCACCTTGGTCCTTTTGCGAGCCATTGCAAAAATATTTTGCAATTCTTGGATCATTTGTCTGCTTGACTATCTCCAGATCAATTTTTAGATGATCCCGGCCAGCCAAAAAGTTTTGTCCACTCACATCAAAAAACTCAGCCCACTCCAGGATCAAAATCATCGGGCTATCCATGGATTCTTCTAGCTCTACAGCAAGCATGGTCAAATCCATGACTTCACCGGTGTTGCCGGCTCTGTATAGATCCATATGAAATAGCGGGAGCGCACCCGAGTAATACTCGTTGAGCATAGTAAATGTAGGGGACGAAATTATTTCTTTGACGCCAAGAGCAGCACCCACTGCCTTAGTCAGGGCGGTCTTACCAGCGCCAAGTGGTCCACTCAGAGCAATAATCAATGCCTCGTCCAGGTCTTCGTTAGACAACGCCGCTCGCGCTATTGCAGCGCCCAAGCGAGCAGTCTCAGCTAGATCTAGTAGTGCTATTTGCATATTAAATAAGGGTCCCAGTCAAGGACGGGCATGAGTTTTGACCCGGAAATACCAGGTGGGGAACCTCCTTACCCCCTTGCCGTTTCCTACTCCGAGGCTCGTCTGAGGAGCCAGCGGTTCTTAGGTATACGTCGGAGACTCGAGTGGGTACCCCGTTCACTCAAAAAAGTAGGACAAAACTTTGTAGCAGTGTCCATGACCGAGACTAAAGGGATCATAATCGCGCGCGTCAGGCATGTCAACGACAAAACAGGGCAAAAGATAAGCTGTTTACTTGCCTTTAGCTCCACCGTAATAGCGCACATAGAGGTTGCTGCCGTTATTCTGCAGTTTTGCAGCGCCAGGCACCTTACTATTTTTCATTTGAGATTTAAAGTTATCCATAGATTGATCCACTAGAGCTTGTTTTTCTTTGCTCTTTTGGCGCAGCACATCGGCACGCTCTTGCGCCATCTGCTCGTGCATACGCGCGGCTTCTAAGGTTGGAGAGGTATAAATAGAATCAGCATTTGGCTTAACTGGACCAGTGCCCAGGTTACCAGGGCGCTGCCCCTCACGTATGCTATAAGGCACATAGCCCGGAATGCGCTCACTGAGCGGCACATAACCGTCGTCAGTACTGCGTGACCAGACCTGAGGTCTGGCCGGCGGAGCGTTATCGATGATTTGACGCGCCTTTTGCTTACCGACTTCGATTTCTCGCTTAGCTCTTTCTTCGTAATACTCTTGTATACGCGCCTTTTCTAAATTGCGCTGGGCCTCGGTATAAGCATCAAGCGCCTTTTGCTTACGTTGTGCGCTACTGACAGCACCACTTGTGGCACTAGAGGGTTTGACGCTTATAGCAACTGGTCGCTTGGGTTGAGCCACTGGAGCTTCGGCCCCCACTGGAGGCTCGGTTGGCAATGCTGGATGTCCGTTTGCAGTGCGCTTTTGATTCCACTCCTGGACACCGGTATGGTAAGTGTTTTCCTGTCCAGGTTGATTCCACACTTGCACACGAGAGGTGGGTATGTAGTTTTTTGGCTGTGTAAAGCCCTGGGCGCTGACTACAGTCACACTCAAATTTTGAGCACATAGTAAACCAGCACACGATAAAATTATCCTGTACCTTACAACCATTGCCGCTTTTGCGTTACTACCCAATCTCTTTCCTTGATGATAAGCTCTCTGTTTATTATAGTCTCCAATTGCCTGGGCTGCTCTATATGCCACTAAAGCATTATCCAATTGACCCGATAACAGCAAAACAAACAACCAGCCGATCACGCGCCCCTAAGCGTATGACTCTTACAAAACTTGGACTGAGCCTATCGTCATTGACTTTGCTGTATGCAACTAGTGCCGCTGTTGCACTGGGTCGAGAACAACTACCCTATCAAGCACCGCCACCAGATCAATATCAACCACAGCCTCAATCGTCGCCATTTAGACCAGCGACTGAGAGGCGCTTGTTGCCAGTTGCACCCAGTCCATCTGAGCCAAAAGCTAGTGCCATTCAGACAACCAACACCGATACCACTTTAGAGCCGTCAGATGATCCCAATGAGCAAACCTCTGATATGGACAGCTCAACACAATTTACTCAAATCGCACAACCAGAGGGCACTCCTGCGCTCAACGTGATCGTACCAGCCGAGCGACCACCCGTGCCAACGCCACCGCCAGTGGCACTACCACCAATAGGACGCACCGAGGTCAAACCTCCTGAATCCTGGCGTATCAAAGCCAATAATCTATTTAAAACCGCGCCAGACAAAAACAAAATTTGCCAGTCACTTTACAGTGGCAATCTAAACGACACAATCAATAGCATTGTGCAAACCTTTAAACAACAAGGTTATAAAATCGGCGAAGTCAACGCCAGATCTGGACATATCCTCATTTTGCTCGACAACTTCAATCGTACAAGCAACGGCAACTTCGACCACCAGGACCGCAGAGACTACACTGCCACAGCCACTTCCAAAGAAAGAGTAATAATCGCAGTAAGGACCAATGTGCCCAATCAAGACTGCGAAATAAGAGCATTTGTCGATGGTCGCAACAAGATCCTGACAATGGACAAAGTCCGTCAAACTCTGGACCAACTGCGTCCTGTGGCTAATCCCTCCACTGACGAAATGTTGTAGATACTAATGCAAACCGAAAAAGACAAACCAATCAGATTGGGTATAACTGGCACCATTGCTTCCGGCAAATCAGCTGTGGGACGCATTCTCGCCCTGCGTGGTATTGCTGTTATTGATACCGATAGAGTAGTGCATGACTTACTTACATATGATGAGACCACCAAAAAAGCCATTGTGCAAGAATTTGGTGAATCAGTACTCTCCAACGATCCCGTACCTGGAGACAAGCCAGATATGCCTGGCAGCAAACACGCCCGCTTATCTCCCATCGACCGCAAAATACTGGGCTCGATTGTCTTTCATAGTGAGAGCAAGCGTCGCAAACTAGAAGCCATAATCCATCCCAATGTCATACTCTCCTGTCGCAGACGTGTAGCTGAGCTAGGCAACCAGCAACTAATAGCAATACTGGTGCCACTTTTATTTGAAGCCAATCTAGAAGGCGAATACGATGTAATCTGGTCAGTCTACACAAAACCAGAAGTACTGAGAGAACGTCTTGCCACAAGAGACAAAATGTCAGAAGAAGAAATCCAAAGACGACTAGCCGCACAACTACCACAAGACGAAAAAGCCAGAAGAGCCAACCAGGTAATTGATAACTCCGGCAACTATGCTGAAACAGAAAGACAAGTAAATGTGCTGCTCGACAAATTGCTGGCCACCGCGGGAGTCTAAAATAGCAATGCCGCTCAAAGTATCAGTAATAAAAGCACTGCAAACACTAACGCCTAAATGTTCGGGCTTGACGCCTCAATTGATAACTTTACCGATTGTGACTGTTGCGGTTTTGTCCGCTCTAGTTTTGACCACGGCAGCGCTACCCGCTCAGGCAGCGCCTCAAAGCAAGTCGCAGACCAGCGCAACTAAAATCATCCAGGCTACCACTGCACCAATTAAAAGCGCAGATGGCTTTGACCTTTATCAAACCAGCACAATTAAGGGTGACTTTAACGTATTTGTCTCCAGTCAGGGCATAAAGATCTTTGATCGTAAAAACATTACAGCCATCGTGGCCAAGCCACCGCTGTGGGATGTATACACCTACAACAATGTGACCAGGCGCGTTTGCAAGCAAACTTTTAAAGCCTACAAAGGCATGGGCCACGACGCCGATGACACTACTGGTGGCGCCAATATGCTGGCTCTACCTCTAGCCAAAGGCAAACCCACAGATTTACATGGTATCGCTGCCATTGAGTGCGCCACATCTCCAGAGTTCCAAAAAACACAGCTCAAAGACCTGGAGCGCGAATCAGCTGATCCGAGATTTCCTAAATGGGCTGAGTTTTTGTATGCAGATAAAGCACTGATACCAGCTAGAGCAGCCACAATACTTTGTCGCTTTTATTGTGTGCCAGATAAAGGCAGCATCCCACTGCAATTTAAATATCTCAGTCTGCGCGATGAGCTACACACACTGCTTATCACCAGCACACTCAAACCTATGAAAACATTGCAAAACGGTTTTGATCCGCCTAATGACGGCTACAAAACAGTAAGCGATCCAGCCAAACTAGCTGACAAAGTCAAAGACACCCCATTGCGTAAAACCATCGAAAACGTGCGGAAACACAACAAACAACCATAGTCGCCCCAAAGGAAACACCAATGCTCAGCCCCAAATCCATTGCAACCATATCTATATTGGTAGCTGTTTACAGCTTTATGCAAGCAACTGATACGCTGGCACAAAAGACCGCTGGCGACAAAAAGACCAAAGGCAGCACCGCCAAACCAGCTAAAGGCGAGCTTTCGGCCAAACAAGCAGAGGACCTCGTGCGCAACCGCAAAGAGGTCAAAGAGTGGCTAGCACTATTTGCCAAAGCCAAAAAGGATCATCGCAAAGTAGGCACACCACAAATAGAAGTCGAGAGAGATGGAGCCAACTGGATGGTCCATGTGTATGAGCAAATGCCTGACCATACAGCAACATTTAACTGGTACACAATTGACCCCAAAACATCCAAGATAACAACGATGTTTTAATCAGCGCAATCAAAGCCTGATAGGTGCGGGATCTTCGTATTTACCCCACTGGGATGAACTAAATTTGCCACAAACCACTCCTAACCTGAGAAGACGCAAAGCTAACGCTGCGTATTTTCTTAGACCAGGAGTTGGACATGCCACAAGAGACTTTTGACGCCAAAGCCGCTGCCGATAAGCCCGCAAGCTGGACCGAAGCAAACGTCATCAATCCCATCGTCAACACAGCTGCCGACGCCTATAATGCGCTTATCTACAACACTTTTGGCAAAGCTGCCAACGCCGCCTCACAGGCTATCGCAGACAAAGACATAGTCTCAAGAGCTGGTCACTCAAAAGTCGGCGCCGCAGATGGTCTCAGCAAAGAATCAGCCACTCAAGCAGTAGTTACTGGCGTCGGTCTGGCCGCCGTTTATGTCGTCTCTGGTCGCACGGCTAGCGGACTATTGCGCTTGGCAGAGCGCGGTCTAGCTGTCGAGGCTCGTACCGCTCCAGTGATAGGCACACAAAACGCTGCCGGTCTTGTCCGCACTATGACCAGTGACAAAACCGGTCAGATTGTCGGCGCTGTAGCCTATGACGGACTGCGAGACCTAAAAGCTGATGAGACCCGCCTGGGCAATATGGCAGGCTCACTGACAGCCTTTTCAATCTACGAAAAATTCAACCCTAAACTAGCTCCCCTCGCTTTTGGCAACAAGATGCTCGGTCACGCCGCTGTCGGTGCTGCCGGTGCCGCCTCGTCAAAAGTAGTCTCTGACACTGTCTCAGGCAACTCAATCAATAGCACCGAAATACTCAATCAGATGATCGCGGGTGGCGCCATGAATATGGTCCTGCCTGGTGCCCAGAGACTAGCTGGCAAGAGTATCGGCATGGTCAACGATAAACTCGGTCGCGGCAACCCTGTCGAGCGTGACCTCAAACTCAATGGTCTGGCTGGCAAATCAGAGACTCTCGACGACCTGGCTGGCAAAGTATCGACTCTGCGCGTCAAAACCGGACAAGAAAACACCAACCTGCAAGGCAAAGAAGTCAGCCTGCAAGGCAAAGGCACCGCTGCCGACCGCGCTCACGAATTTGGTCACGAATGGTTTTTGAAATCACACAAAGCCGACTTTGACGCTGTTGCCAAAACACTGCGCAGTGGAGATGAGGTCAAAGCCTATTTTGACTATCGCCATCTGAGACTGGCATCAGAGACTTATGCTCACAAAATGGAAGCAAAAGTAGCAGCAGAAGTAGGCGACAAGCGCTTTGTTGAGACCAGCTCCGAAAAAATCGGCAACCTCAAAACACCTCAAGGCATCACCTACGAAGAACAGTGGCGCAGAGAGTTTGAGAAGTTTAAAGCCACAGACGGCAAGGTTGTAGCCGAAATCGACTACCGCGATGTACCCACCATTGTCGCTGTCCAGAGCATGCGCGAGGTCGCTGCCCAAGATCCCAAAGCGATGAAAGCAATCATGAAAGACGAGTATTATCCCAAGCTCAAACAAGCATTTCCTGATGCGAGTGAGTACGAAAAACGCTCTACCTACCACGAATATCTACTCGACAGAAATGGCACATGGGATGCTGTTGCACTGCGCGGCAGCAACGGTCAAATCATCGGTGGCATCCAGTCACAAGTAATTGATGTAAACGGTCAAGTCCTCAAAAAAGCCGTCTGGGGAGAGCACATCTGGCTGGCTCCTGATGCTCGTTCCTTTCCCAACTTCCGCGGGCTGATGAATGTCGCCGCCGATAGATTTAGAGCATCCGGCTCGCAAATGGCGTTTATGGAGTTTAACGACAGAGCCAAAATGTCTCTTGCTGAGATGGTCCAGGACGCCAAAGGTGGACTAACTACCGAGGCTCGCGAAGTAATCTGGGGACGTTTTGCCAACAAAGGTCTCAATATCCTGCACTTTAAAGACGGCAAAATCGCGCCCTACGCCCAACCCGGTATGGACGGACAAGCTCCAGTCAACTATCTGACACTGGCTCTGATTGGCCTCGATGGCAAAAACCTCGCTGGCAAAAAGTTGCCCACACAGGACTATCTCCAACTCTTGCAAAAAGCTCACGGCACAATCGTTGACGTCAAAGTAGATCCGACAGTACTGGCTTACACCAAAGTGCTCGAAGACCGCATGGCTAAAGGCGAAACCAAAATGACATTTGCCAGGCTGGCAGATACCACAGTTGGACGCATCGTAGGCAGTCACTACGGCAGAAGCGGCAAATAAGCTGAATACTTGATGGAGCAATTAACGCAGCCAGAGATGGATTTGGCTACGGCTTGCCTGTGCTCAATCAAGCCAAAGACTATCCTCCAGAGACTGGGCGGCGAAAAAAACACCCTGGAAATTTTGTTTAGAGTGAAAAGCTCTAGAGATACGCCGCTTTACAAAACGCATGAATAGAACCACGCTTTAACTCCAGCCACCTGAGACAGTGTCAACGGCTGCCGCTAACCTTTAGTGCAATCACTGAGTGGCAGCCTATTGCGCCAAAAACACAAGAAGTAAGCGCGCGATCATTGGTTTTAGTTCAGGCTGCATCACCGTCATAACAAAGCTATACCTTGCTTGCTTTGCCATAGTAAATCTTGTTAGCACTAGTTGATTCTCGTATTGATATCCATAAACTTACTCTCCAACTTTTAAAACAAGCAAAGCCAGCCATTCTAGCCAAAAGCACCTGCAAACTACTTGCAGTCAAAATCGTCTGGTCTGGTTTTTTAGCTTTGGAGAAAAGGTCGACTGTATTTATCGATTCAACGAACAGTTGGATGATTCGAATGACTCAGAGTCGACAAAACTGGATGCCATGCAAGAAGTATCAAACAACCTTTAAGGAATCAAAATGCAAAAAAATAGCTCATCTTTTCCACAACTATTTGCAAGCAATCAGGACTCAAGCAGCACTGCCAGAGACGACAATGGAGTTGCCGACACTATCTATTTTTACAAGCAAAGCGAAGTACCTTACGGTGTATTTTCAAATTTTCCCTTCTTCAAAATTGTCATAGATGGCGAAGAATGGAACTCCAGTGAGATTTACTTTCAGGCGAAGAAATTTGAAGGCACTGATCACGAAGCCTTTTTAAAAGCCGCTGAAACATCCAAAGAAGCAGCACAACTGGGTCGTGATCGCAGTCGTCCCCTGAGGGCGGATTGGAATGCATCAATGGACTTTAGCAAATTGCATAACAGTAGCGAAGCGTACTATTTGTCCAGCCTCTGGAACAAATATGTCGGTAGACCAATGCTGGTCAAAGACTATTACATGCTCATTGCAGTGCTGGCTAAATTTACTCAGCATCCAGAGCTTGGCACACTGCTCATTGACACAGGCAAAGCTCTAATTGTCGAGCATACCGAGAAGGACAATTACTGGGCTGATGGCGGAGACGGCACTGGAGAAAACATTTTGGGAAGAATCCTGATGATTGCTAGAGAGGTCCTGAGCAACTAACAACGAGAATGGCCGATGGACATGGACGTCCATCTGAGCCAGTCAAAAAATTTCCAATTTTCTACTACAACACCTCGTATCAATAAAAGGACAAGCCTTTGATTATGCTAGGATCCTTTGCATGCAGCCTACCGTCTCAAATGCCCACATTGCAGCACTCAAAAAAGTAGTGAGCGTACTAAACGAACACCAGATCCCTTATCAGATTACCGGGGGCTTTGCGGGCAATATCTATGGCTCGCTCTGGCCGCCACACGACATCGATTTAGAAGTCAGCGCCAGAGATATGCCGCTCTTGGCCGGGCTATTTGCAGACCACATCACACAACCGCTGCATCACTTTATCAACGATGAATTTGACCTCTGGCTGATCACGCTCGACATAGACGGCATTGAGATAGACATTAATCAGGCAGAGGAGTGCTACCTGATCAATAAAGCTGGTCAAAAACAACTATTGTGCACAGATCTGAGCACAGCCGAAGTCCACGACTTTATGGGGATTAAAGTATCGGTCCAACCCCTGGAACAGCTTATTGCCTATAAAAAGACCATAGGCAGAGTAGCTGATGTAGCGGACCTGTCAGCCATACATCCCCATAAACGCCCCTGAGCCCAAACTGCTATGATGGAAGAGTCACCCACGACTGACAGTATCAGAGTCAGAGGAAATGTCTTTATGTCACGAGCTAAAAGACCATTAGACATAGCTCTCCTGTCCACCATGACGGCTTGCTCGCTGGTCATGTGTGCACCACCAGCCCAGTCCGATCAGCACGCCATGCTAGGCGGAGACGAGGCTAACACCCAAGCTAAGATTTTGACTAAGGGCATCAACTGGCAGACATCACTGCCGCAAGCAAAAAAACAAGCTCAGTCCGATGGGCGACTAATACTCTGGGTGCACATGCTGGGCAACATCGACGGCTTTGCCTGAAGTGCCGCCAATAGTTTAAGAGCCGTGTCGCTCTCTCAAGAACCAGCCTACTCCTACATCAGACGCCGCTATGTCTGCGGCTACCGCAATATCATGTCCGAGCCTTACGCCGGTAACTCTGGCGTCCATCCCATCAACGGTATGGCAGTTAGTACGACAAATGGCGCTGGTCCGCACAATCTCCAGCTCTTTGCCCTGGCCCAGGATGGCACTGTGCTGACCTGCTTGCCAGGATTTTGGGACCCCAACGATCTAGTCTCTGAGCTAGAACTAGCCGAGCGCCTCAATGCAGTGCACACAGACAAATACATCACAGCCGACAAAAAAGCTGAGATATTTAAGAGTATGCATCTTGAGCATGAGCGCCAGCACTCCTCAGAGACTATTGCCCGCAGCCAGCTCCAGGGCTTTGATCGGCTCAATATCTACAAACACGGCGCCATGCTCTCTGACTGCGTAGCAGATCCAACCCTGCTCAAAGACGCAGATCCGCATCATCTCAATGCCGCTGCCTTTAAGACCACGGACCGCATCTATCACGACCGCATGAGCAAGCACCCCTTTGAGCCTTATCAGAGCTTTGATGTGGTCGGCTATACCAACTACGGCACCAATCACTACGATCGCGGCGAAAACGATCACGACCCAGCCACCAAGCTCGCTACAAAAAACAAAGATCTGCGCCATCTCACTCAAGCGACTGAGACAGTAGCCTTTGCCTCCACGCCAAAAGCTGCTACCGGAGCCAATCGCGACATCACAAAGATGTACGCTGATCTGACTAAAGCGCAAAGCCTCGATGGCAAAAGCAAGCCAGAGCAATTTGCCATACTGTCCAGCCAAAAAAAATGGCGACAAGCATATGCTGTAGCCACTCAAATCATCCAGGAGAGCCCGACCAAACCAGATGGTTATGAGATGAGAGCAGCTGCATCACTGGCTCTATCCTATCCAGCACAAGCCCAAAATGACGCAGCAAGAGCGCTCTGGCTGGGCTCTCGCAAACCATCTGTGATCAGGGTCAAGCATCAAGCCGAACAAGCGCTCAAGGCTAAAAAAGGTCATCTAGCTTATACCGACAGATGAGTGACTATCCATCAGCGCCAGTCTTAAGTAGTGAGCTGTTACCCTTCTGCCTTGGTCTTCAAAGACTTAAGCATGGTAGGTAAGTAACCTTTTACTTGATTGTGCAAAATCCAGGCTGGTAGCCACATGCCGCCATCGAGATAGATTGAATAAGTAACTTTTGTACCGGTGTTATTTTTAAGCGGTGCAAATTCCCAAGCGCCTTTGCATTCTTTGAGTGAGCCACGCACACGTGACCAGGTAATCGACTGAGGGCATTTTTCCTTAAGTGCAACTACGTAGTCAAACTTTATCGGAGAGCCCGCTGGCTGGATAAACTGCCGCACCAACTTGGTATCACCATCAGTGCCTACCACCTCACACTTTTTGAGATTGCTAAAGATCTCATCGGCATGATCATAGTCAGTGACAAGCTGCCAGATTTTTTCGGCCGGCGCATCTATCTCGATAGCACCCACGGCGTAGTTAAATCCGCCTTCTTTCTTTTCGGAGACTACGGCTTTAACTTCTTTGTGTCTCACTTTAGAGCCAGTCTCTTTGGCAAGACAAAGATCAGCATTTGCAGTCATGCTCATGATTGATAACAAACACAGACTCAAAGACATCGTCCTGACTGCCGAGCACTTGCGTCCACTCACTGTTGAGCTGGGGGCGCACTTTGTTGATTTAAATGGCATCTTAAACAAAGGTCGACCTCGGCATCCATGACTGACTGGATCTATACCACATCGCTGCCTGCTATCTGCCATTTATCCCAGCGACAACCCTTTAATTAACACATAGCTCAGACCAAGTCCCCTGACGGTCCAACAAACTGTACGCAGCCAATTCCAAGCCACAAGCGCTTTTACAACGGGGATACTGAGCCCACTGCCGAGACTACCGTGCAACTGATCAGCGATAAACATTGTGGAGAGCCATATAACACCGAGCAAGATGACATTAACAATACACTCAGGCATGCCAACAAACTTGGGGCGATTGACACAGAGCAAGATGGCGCTAAATAACTCCACGAGCATCACTGGAGCAACCACCAGTGTGGTAAGCGAGCAATGATCACGCTCGTAGACCGCAAACTCCGCCTCACCAATCCTGGCATAAAGTGGATAATGTACGACCTGGACAAACCAGATCAGTCCCGTCATAAACCACGTAGCAGCAGTCTGGAGCACAAATAAAGCAATCGCCATGTGGACCTCGGTGAGTTTGAGCCACAGTCACAAACAACTGTAGCGTCGCCTATCAACGATTGCACAAACAAGTAAACAGTGCGTGAACAGTCTAGAATTTGAAGAATGCTATTCAAGCGCCGATATCCGCCCCGACCTATAAGCAGAAAAATAACTCTTCGGTATACAGGAAGAGATAGAAACTGAGGTACGCTTGCGCAGGCAGTTCATCTTGCCCTTTTTTCAGTTGCTTTCATCTTAAATAGTCTGATACATTCAAGCGTAAGGAGTATTCTGTATCAAGTTAAAAAATCAAGAATAGTTTTTTGGATCATTGGTTTATCCAGTGGACTACTCGCCAGTTTGACTATTGGAGACAGATTATTTGCTCCATCTAAACCAAAAATTGTGGAAAAGAAAGGTGACAAGCAAGCGGCCCCTCATGATACTGAAGATAGTTTTGTGCGCTGGGTGCAGGTTATATCCTCCAATGAAGTCCGCATTTTTGCTTATTCACCAAAATCGAAAGATCTTTTTGTCAAAATCAAAATCACTGGAGAAAACATCCTTGTCAAGCCAGCTCAAGTTAAAGAGCGTCCAGTCTCGACTGACGATAAAGATCCCATTGTTGTTGTTAGAAAGCTCGATGAGAAAAAGCCATTTAAATTTAGCTCTATAGTTCAGAGTTTCTTTGGCAAGCCAATTGAGAAGCCATCAAATAACTACATCTATGGTTTACCATTTCAACCAAGTAAATCTTATTTAGTATCGCAAGGCTGCCGAGGTAATACTCACAAGATTTCCACTGACTATGAATACGCAGTGGATTTTGCAATGCCAGAAGACTCACTTGTCTATTCCGCCAGAGAAGGAGAAGTGGTTCACGCTCAAGATGAATACAATAATAACGGCGGGGGCGATGAATTTCTAAAACTAAGCAACGGTCTCATTATTCGACATCCTGATGGTACTTATGGCACTTATGGGCATTTGAAGCATCACGGAATTTACGTAAGGGTTGGTGATTTTGTCCGAAAAGGACAGCTCATAGCCAGCTCGGGCAATACTGGAAAATCAAATGGTCCTCACTTGCATTTCGACTTGATTTATGTGGACAAAGCAAGAAAAAACATTGGATTGCCTATTACTTTTGAAACAGCTTCTGGGTTAGTAACAAACCTCAAAAGCGGGCAAACAGTTACAAGTAAATCCAATTAATTTTGAACAGACATCGATCAAGCAGCACAGTTACTGTTTGGTGTCATGGCTGTCGGAGACGACCGCGCTGTCGATGAAACCTGGGTAGCAGGCAAACGCCTCTACAAAAAAGGTGTGGATATGTCTATCAAGGAAGAAGAGAAACACTAAATTTTGTTAGACTCTAACTGTGCAGACAGACGACATACCCGACGACCACGAACAAAAGCAAGAGTACTGGCGCTCCGACGCTCTGCACTCAATTGCTTTGCCTCCTGCTGAGCCTCTGCGCAGCCAGGCCCTGGCGCTCAAGCAGGGACTGGCTGCAGATGACAAAAAGGCTGTCTTAGTCGCCTGCAAATCCATGCTCGTTGAGCTATCGAGTTTTTATCAGGTGGATTGCCCTGCCATATCAATCCTGGCTAAGCGCCCGCTCAAGACGATGGACGACTATGTCCAGGAATTATTTGGTGACTACACACCTGACACTCAAAAAATCAGACTGTGGATGCGTACAGCAATCCAACAAAAGCCCACTAGCTATGGTGTTTTGCTCAGTACTTTTGTGCACGAGTTTATTCATCATCTCGATATCGTCTCATTAGACCTACCTGAGAGCTTCCACACACGTGGCTTTTATGACCGCGTGGGTGTGCTTTACCATCACATCCAAAACACTCCAGTGCGGCAGATAGTTTGGCGCAAATTGTCTGATGGCACTTTTCAGGTAGACTGGGCGCGCACCATGGCCACCAAACGCTGATTTTGTCACTTTTCTTTTGTCATTGACCAGGGCACAACGCCCTAAGACAGCCGTTCTCAACAATTACACTACAGCATACAGTATTTACAAACAAAAAAATCAGAAGAGAGATTTAGACCAGTGCCCCTCGCGGAACACTGGTCCAAATCATGCAGAACTTACTGCGGTCTGAGATCCTCGATGATCACGCGCAGCTGCTCGGAGGCAACACGCGGGTCATCAGAAAAAGACGAGACCAGTACAGGCGCACCGATGACCACCGTAGCACCACCACCTCGCTTGGAGCGGATAGTGATAGCATCGGTATCCGCATGCTCCTTACCGTAACGGATGTTGACCGGCAGGATAGCGAGCGGCTCATTGAGCGCAGCGGGGTTAGCCTTGTAGTAGGCGATGGTGACATCAGCCTGAGAGCCGTGCACATCGCGCACCAGTTCGAGAGCAGCAGCATCTCCGCTCTTGATGGCGTCAATCACTTGCTGCGCCAGCTTGGCACCACGGATAGCACCAGTACGCATCGAGCCAGTGATCTTGGAGTCACTGGGGATGCGCCCGGAGTGCACGAGTGCGCCTTGAGGGAAGACCAGGAGGCGACCGCGCGAGCGGAAGGTCAGAGCACGAGCGTAGGACTTGACGGTACGCTCAGCAATTGCTTTGCTCGCCGCTTTGCCACCAGTGGTGTCGATGGCAATGAAGTTTGCCCATGCACCAATTGGCGCACGAATGCCAGAGACTTCAGACTTGGTGCCGACCTGCCGATAGGAGATAGGCAGGGCTTTTTCGCACACAGCAAAATCGAGATGGTGGCTGTGGTTGGGCAAAATCAGGAGTCGGCCGCCGTAGCTGGCATTTTCAGCACCGATGACCTTGACCGGTCCAATCATGGACGAGGTAAAGAGTCCGGCGATGACCTTGCAGGCACGCTCAGCAAACTTGGACTTGGCTGGCACGATATAGCCAGGATACTTGGTCAAAAGCCAGCCCTGGTAGCTCCAGTAGACAGCTTTGATGACCAGGTACAGGGCAATCAGCCCTATAAAAGTGGCAACCACCGAGTACAGCGTGGTGTTGCGACCGGCAATTTCCTGCACAGTCTGCACGTGAGTGCTCGACAAAATCGGGGGTAGAGTGAGCATTTAGACCTCATTGGTTTGCTGTTTAAAACAGACAGGGCTAAAGCACAAGTGTGCTCCAGCGAGATTATTTACAGGTCAAAGCGTGTGCTCAGACCAGCTGGATGATTTTTACTCCTCCGGGATGTAGTGCAAAATCGGCTTGCCCGCAGGATAGCGACTGGCATTCTTGCCACCACAAAAGAGACTCTCCAATTTGGGAGGGCCAAAAGCGCAAAGTGTCGTGGGCAAATTGGTTGGGTGGTGTAAAAATACAGGGCAGTCGGGGTCAAAGATGACACCTGATCCTTACCACCTGGATAGGTAATATCAAAGACTGTCTCTTTTATGGCTCACCATGAGCACACAGCTCTCTATTAGATGAGCAGCCTCTAAGAGCGCGGCAAAGTCAATCCCAGCAATGATCGGGAGCATCACTGATGAGTCTTAAGGCAAGCCCACAATCATTGACCGCTTCTCATCTGACTATGCTTCAGAAGATGCACATGAAAAGCGCTTAGGATAAGGCTAACCTGCCCTGCGCTAACTCTCACACCTTGCAAAGGGGCTGAGATCAAAAAAAAGAATCAGGGGCGACACTGCATGTGCAATGCCGCTCCTGATCCCAAACAGTTGCCTGCCCCGTGTGAATTACTTGCTGTCGGGGTGGTCGTGATGATGACGGGCCATACCGTCCATCGGCAAGCCGACAGGCGGGGAGGCGTCGTTGTCGCGGGGCGTCACCACAGGAGCACTGGCTCCAGGGGCAGACATACCACCGTGATGATGCATGCCGTCCATGCCACTGTCAGGCGTGACACCGCTGGCAGGAGCAACAGGAGAGGCTCCGGGCTGAACAGGTTTGCCATCGGGTCCGCAGATGGGACCATCCATGACGCCACCCATCGGCATTTCGTGATGATGATGACCGCCATGGTACGGCATAAAAGTCGCCGGCCAGACAGTCATCAGCGCCATCACAACCGCCATAGCCAGGTGAGCGATATCCTGCCCAAAGCCAAGCCAGTGCGGGTGCTTAAAATCAAGCGCCAGCCGATAGACGTAGTAGGAGCCAAACCAGACCCAGTAAGCAGTCCAGGCCACAGTGATGACCGGATGGGAGACCGGCATGGCAAACATCCAGGCCATACCCGACAGCATGGCGGCGTGAGCCAGGTCGTACCACTGCTTGTTGTAGGTCAGCTTTTTGCCGTAAGTAAAGGCACGCACGATGTACCAGACTGCTCCCACAACAAACAGTGCAGTCCAGGCCATGGTCGGCCAGGGCAGCACCCAGGGAGTGAGGCAGCCCACCATGCCGAGCATGCAGGCGCCGTGCCAAAATTCGTTTTCACGGTCAAAGTAGCCGTTTACTCGCTGGAGATAGCCGGAGCACACCAGACGAAACACGTAGAAAGCCGCGCCCAGACCGAACCAGGCAGATAGGCTGAGAATGAGCAGGTGAAGATTATCTCCACCAAAGAGGGTGTTATGCATAACAATTTCTCCTGAGTCGAGCGTATGTCACCCTGTGTAAGGGACGCTCAATTGGGGTAAAGATCTGGCAGAGAGCAACCTAAGGACCACCCTTGCACTACCGCGTTTTTGTCGACTGTGATCGCACACTGGTAAACACAGACATTGCGTCTGTGCTCAGCCCCGCGCTGTTTGACAAAAGACGCAAGTTTTTGACGCAAGGCAAACTGGTACTGACTGAGGCAAGACCGAGCGCACTCTCGTTTATGGAAGTGCTGGCAAACAAGTACGATGTCTCGATTCTGACTCTAGGTCACTCAAAATTTCAGGCTAAGGTCCTTAAGGAGCTAAACCTGTTGCAGTATGTCCAGAGCATTTTTGGTCCAGACAACTGCCAGGAAATGCCCAGACCAGACGGTTTTGTCTTGATTGACGATATGAGCGCAGATTCGCTCGGTATCGCCTACAAGTTTCGCTGGCTGGGCAGGCAGAGGTGTCTCACAAACCTTGAGACCTGGGATGACATGGTCAATTTTCACCTGATCCAGTGCCGACCGTTTATGGGTGGCAAACAGGATGAGATCCCACTGACCGAGCATCTAAACGACGTTGAGAGCCGCATGCAATCGCAGATGGAGCGACTCAAGCTGCCTGAGGTTTGATCTCGGGGCTTTTGCCGGAGTCTAACTGCACTAGTGCTAGCGCGCCTTTTGCACCCTACCGTATTTGTCGCAAGCCTCAAGCAGCGCCTCGCGGATGCCAGGCTCAGTCATGCTGTGACCGGCATCGGGCACGACGATGTATTCGGCTTCCGGCCAGGCCTGGTGCAGCTCATGCGCGCTCGTGGCAGGGCAGACCATGTCATAGCGCCCTTGCACGATGGTGCAGGGGATGTGCCGGATAAAGTCGACGTCGTCGAGCAGCTGCGAGTCATTGCGCATGAAGCAGGCGTTGACAAAGTAGTGACACTCGATGCGAGCAAAGGCCGTGGCAAAGTCATCTGCGCCGACGCGGGCAATGTTGGCATGGTCCACGTGCAACTTGGATGTTGCGCCCTCCCAGATGCTCCAGGTTTTGGCAGCAGCCAGACGCACAGCCGGGTCCTTGGAGGTGAGCCGCTTGTAGTAAGCCTTGATCATGTTGCCGCGCTCCCGCTTGGGGATGGTCGCCACATAATCCTGCCAGTACTCGGGGAAGACATGGCTTGCGCCCTCCTGGTAAAACCAGGCTAGCTCCTTTTTGCGACCCATAAAGATACCGCGCAAAACCAGCTCGGTAACGCGCTCGGGATGAGCCTGAGCGTATGCAAGCGCGAGAGTGCTGCCCCATGAGCCACCAAAAACCATCCAGCTTTCGATGCCAAAGTGCTCACGCAGAGCTTCGACATCGCTCACGAGATCCCAGGTGGTGTTGTTCTCGAGTGAGGCAAAAGGCTTGCTCTTGCCGCAGCCGCGCTGGTCAAAGAGGATGATGCGGTAGACATCGGGATTGAAGAAGCGACGATAGGAAGGCGATGTACCGCCGCCAGGACCGCCATGGAAGAAGATCACAGGCTTGCCTTGCGGATTGCCGGATTCTTCAAAGTAAATCTGGTGACCGCCAGAGACATCGAGCCAACCAGTGCAAAACGCTTCGATTTCAGGATAGAGCTGTCCGACAAGGCGCTGTATGGGAACGCGGCGGCTGCTCTTCTGAGTGGTTTTTTGGGACCGAGACATGAGTGTTTTCCTTGTTGTGTTTTACCTGTTGTGCTTTACCTGATCGCACGTGACGATTGAGAGCGCGGGCAAATGCAGGTAATACAGCGGCTAGTTAAAAAAGAGAATTGGTACTCATAGAAAGAAAAAAAGAGAAAAGACTTGTGCACACTAATTAAGCTCACCATACTTCTTCAATCTTGATAACTATCATATGAACGCTTTATTACTAGTCTATGATTATGTAGTGCTAGCGAAGCTGAGTGACGTAGCTCAAAGACTGCAATTTTGCACCAGCAAAATGAACTACTGGACATCAAGAGTGACCGATAAAGCCTGTTTGTAATTACAAACATTCAGGGCAAAACTGGCACTACCAGTCAGTTCTAGAAAGATTTACCAGATTGACAGTCGGCAGTTGTGGTTATGATAAAGCTTGCAGACATACACTCTGCACTAGAAAGACACACGTGTTTTTTACAGCAACTGGGAGGCATGCAGTCGGCGTGGCTCGTCTGGGCAAGCCGATCTTGGCAATAGCAATTGCCATTGTCTCAATTATAATTCTATCCCCCTCCCCGGGTATAGCATCTCCAAAATCTTTTCGCGGTCTTGTCGTTGGTATCAGTGACGGTGACACCATCAAAGTCATGCACAACGGTGCACCCGTGACTGTAAGGCTCAACTGCATCGACTGCCCCGAAAAGTCTCAGGACTTTGGTCAGGTGGCCAAACAGTACACAGCCTCACAATGTTTTAAAAAAGTGGTGCGCATCAACGAGACCGGACACGATCGCTACAAGCGCAGCATCGGTCAGGTTATTTTGCCCAACAAAAGAGCCCTCAACCTGGAGCTGGTAAAGCGTGGCTACGCCTGGTGGTACGAGCAGTACGCACCGCATGCCACTGAGTATCAGGCAGCCCAAAATAAAGCTCGCCAGAAGCGCAAAGGTCTCTGGCAAAATAGTAAACCAGTACCGCCCTGGGAATATAGAAAACGCGAGCATAATGTCAGATTGGCTCACGCTAACACAAAAGGTCTGGACTACTAACCACATGAAAGTACTAATGAGCAGTACCATCACTCTCGTATCAGTCGTAACTTTTAACTGGATTGGCAGTGCGGCTCTGATCCTCAAGTGTATTGACAGTCAAACTTCAAAACTCTGCCTTGAGCAAGATATTTTTGCTGGGCGATTTCCATTGCATAAGCGGTGTAAACAGATACCGAGTCTATTGCACAAAGTCTAAACCTGGCACCAATAGCCTCTAGCTGCTCGTTAAACACCTCCACCACTCCCACAATGGACGATGCTGTTTTGTAAATCAATTCGCCGTTTTCACCGACAAAATTCATACTCAGATAATCCCCATCGGCAGGATGGCCAAAAGACTCTACCAGACTGAGCAAGAGCGGTCTTCGACAAAGCTGGTTTAACCGACCAACTGCCTTTTTTAAATCAAACAAAACATAGTCAGACACAAAACAATTATCCCGGACAGCTCTTGCCCGGCCCAGTGCGGGATCTGTGTAATAGAGCCCAAGCAACTCGGCAATGTCATCATTTGTGCCATCCAGTGTCAATTCCAACTGGGCACAGAGATCGGCTAAAACAGACCCTCTTAAATCGAGCGCCAGACTACAGTGATGTAATTCGCGTATGGCATCCTTGAGCAGTAGTTGACCAGACTTAGCCAAAAGTGGCTGACCATCAGCTAAAGATTTAAAACCGATCTTTTGATAGTCCTGCCACATATTTTTCTCCCGCGCAATGACGCAAGTCAATATAGGACAGACAAGCCCGACCTCAAATGGGAAAACCACCATAAACCCACTGTTTATGCCACTTTTGGTGGTAAAGAATTACAACTGTGCATTTGCACAGTGTCACGTTATTTTCACGACGGTATAGTTAAAAGCACGGACACAAAAGTCCTACTGGAACAAAACGGTATCCCAGAGCCAACCCGGCACCCACAAAAACAGCCGGTTTTGCCTCAATTAATCGAGGGTCCAAAGCCGGCTGTTTTATTTTCTTATCAAAAATGACTGACCAGTAATAATTGTCAGAGACATTTTACTTACTGGTCAGTCACTTGCTGTTTAGCGGACTTGTCTATCGTTTAGATCTTTGTTGATAGCTGTAGACAGATTTGTCAATTGAGCCAATAGACCATGTTGTTCATTGTAGGTTAGGCGACTACCACTCAAGGTCAAGCGTGTCTGCAAATCAGCAATTTGAGTCTCTCTCTGCAAAAGCTTGTCGGCTTCGCCTTGAGTCAGGCGACCATCTTTGATGCCCTGATAGATACGCTGTCTCAAAAGTGACTGTCTGGCATCCACTGAGGCATTCAGTTGAGAGCCACGGCCACGACCGTAACCGCGGCCACGGTTGCCTCTAAATTGATTGTCGGACAGCTGCTTGTTGACCCGAGTGCTCAAAGCATCGAGAGAATCAGTCAGTTGTTTAGCATCTCTGTATGACAGATTCCCATCTGCAACAAGAGTAACTTCCTGGCTATTGATACGGTTTAGTTCAGCGCGCAGGTTAGAAGTCTCATTCCAGTTAAGCAAACCAGATGATGTGCCTTGTGTAATGGCACCATCTATTTGAGCTTGTTTGGTATCGATGTCAGCCTGAAATTGTGCTCTATTTTGAATTTGCTGACTACCACTACCGCGCAAATGACGACGATACCAACCGTTGTTAGTGCTTCCTATACCGCCATAGGCAGGCACTGTGTTAGCCACTACTGTGCTATTAGACAAGTAGCTCTGAATTTTTACAGAGAAGTTTGTAAACTCGTTGAGAATACCTTGCACTTCCATATTATCTAGCTTGCCATCAGCAAGATAGTTACTTTCAAGAGTATCAATGCGACTGAGATCTGCTCTCAGTTCTGATTCTTCTTGGGGATTGAGTTGACCAGATGTGACACCGGCTGAGACCTGGTCCTTAAGCTGAGTCTGCCTGGTGGCAAAGTTGTTGCGGATAACGTTTTGCTCTGTACTATTGGAGAGATTGTTGGTGTTTACACCAAGATAACCTCTGAGCAAATCATTTACATCAAATGCAAACGAAGGAGCGGCCAGCGCAAAAAGGGATGCCAGCGCAAGTGTGCTTGCAATGCGGATCTTCATTTATTTTATTCCTTTAAAATGTATCGTCGAATGGATGCCTGATAGGTACTGCGATATCGATTCTCGAATGTTACTAGTGGCTCTATAGCCTATGCTTGACGCACCGGCAAATTGCTACAAAATGCGGGCACTGTTATAGAGATACAAACCAGCACTTTTAAGTTCCCGCTTGAAAACGCAGAATTTTTAAAACGTTTAGTCGAGGATTTTTTTGAGCTTGGTTACCCAGGCAGCCTGTGACGGCTTTTGCCCGGAGAGATAATCTTCGTAGGTAGACATGGCACCACTGGCCACTGGCGCGTCTGGTACTGAGGGGTGTGCTTTGGCATCATGGAGCTTGGAGCCACATTCACCGCAAAATTTAGCATCAGGATCGAGTGGTGCACCACATAAATGGCAAGCAATGATGCGGGTTTCGAGCCTATAACCGCACTCACCACAAAAGCGAGAGCCCGGTGCAAGCGACTCCTGGCAGCCAGGACAAGCAATCGATCCTGGCAAAACTGGCGTTGGCATTGCTGGCGCTGGCACCGGCAGTGGTGCACCTGGCGCAGCGGGTGCGGAGAGAGGATAGAGCCCTTGTGGCACACCACCGGCAGGAGCTGCACTTACATCACCAGCCATGGCGCCGTTAACGCTCTCCCAAAAAGCGTTTTCGCTGACAGCATTGACGCGTGCCTGCACTGGGTTAACTGACTCACCAGAGGCCGGATCAAAAGCTCCAGCTGCGGCTGCTGGGATGTAAGCACTACCACCAATGACAGGGGTGACTGTTGTTTTGGCTGGAGGCAGCCCAGGTGGTGGGTTAAAAGCCGCTGCATCAGCAGGTTGAGCACTCTGAGGAGGCATGCCGGCCACTACTGCGGCAGCACTTTCGGCATCGCGAATATCTTGCTCTTTGGTTTGACCCTTTTTGCCTTTCTTGCCTTTGCCCTTGCCGCTTTCTTTTCTGGCTTCTTCTTGAGCAGCTTGCTCTCTTGCAGCTTCTTGCCTGGCGGCTTCTTCTCTGGCTGCCTGCTGAGTCTCTTCTAATTCAGCCTGGACTTTGGCCGCTGCTTCCCGGGCAAGCTCAGCTTGTTTAGCCAGTTCAGCGTTGCGAGCGGCCTCTTGCTGCTGAGCGATCTCGGCCTGGCGAATTAACTCCAGTTGCTCGGCAATCTGAGCTTGTCTGGCTTGTTCTGCCTGGAGTGCCTGCTGCTGTGCCAGCATTGCCGCTTCTTGCTGAGCCCGCAATGCCGCTTCTTGTTGCTCTCTCAAAGCCGTTTCTTGTTGTTCTTTGAGCTTTTGCTCTTGCTGGATGCGCATTGCTTCCATCTGCTGAGCTTGCATAGCGGCTTGCTGTTGCGCACGCATTTCTGCCTCTTGTTGAGCCCGCAGTGCCGCTTCCTGCTGGGCGCGGATGAGGGCTTCTTGCTCAAGCTGCATCTGTGCCATGTACTGCGCCTGTGCAGCAGCCTCTTGCTGTGCTTTGAGCATAGCTTGCTGTTGTGCTTGCATAGCAGCCATTTGCTCAGCTTGCATAACAGCTTCTTGCTGGACCTTCATGGCTGCTTCTTGCTGCGCTCTCATCAAGGCCATTTGCTGGGCTTTGGCGGCAGCTTCCTGCTGCGCTCTGGCCATTGCTTCTTTTTGTGCTTGCAGATATGCGAGCTGCTGGGTCTCGGCTACTGCCGCTTCCTGAGCTTGCTCCAGAGCTTCCTTTTGAGCCTGAGCGATAGCCTCCTGCTGAGCCTTCATCATCGCTTCTTGCTGAGCGCGTATAGCTGCTTGCTGCTCCCTGCGCAGAGCAGCTTCCTGTGCTTCTCTCAGTTCAGCTTCGCGCTGAGCCAGTAGTTCGGCTTCATGCCTGGCCCGAGCCTCTGCTTCTTGCTGGGCGATGATAGCCGCTTCACGCTGTGCTTGTAGCGCCGCTTCCTGTTGGGCTTGCAGAGCGGCAGCTTGCTGCGCCTGGAGGAGAGCCTCCTGCTGGGCCTGCAGTATGGCTTCTTGTTGGGCTTTGAGTGCAGCTTCTTGTTGCGCCCTGAGAGCTGCTTCCTGGGCTCTGGCTGCTGCCTCCTGCTGCGCTTGGAGTTCAGCCTCTTGCTGGGCCTTGAGGGCCATAGCCTCTTGCTGAGCTTTTAGCGCTGCTTCTTGCTGTGCTCTCAGAGCAGCTTCCTGTTGTGCCTTAATGGCCGCTTCTTGTTGCGCGCGCATGGCCGCTTCTTGCTGCGCCCTCATAGCCGCTTCTTGCTGAGCCTTAAGTGCCGCTTCCTGCTGAGCCTTGAGTGCCGCTTCCTGCTGAGCTTTGATTGCGGCTTCTTGCTGCGCCTTAAGAGCAGCCTCCTGTTGTGCCTTGAGGGCAGCCTCTTGAGCAGCTTTTTGTCTTGCAGCAGCAGCTTGATCTATATTAGGCTGATTTTGCCCTGGTTGACCGAGGGCTGCATGTTGCCCTGTGGCTTGCTGCTGCCCTGCCACCGGCTTTTGACCACCAGTCATGGATTGAGCAGCGTGTTGACCGGTAGCCATCTGTTGAGCCTGTGGTACCACCACCGGTGCGGCATTGATAGTGACAGGATGAGGAGTCGAGTCCTGCATTGTCTCCAACAAAAATCTAGATGGCGCCAAAACAACTTCGTTAAACTTACCTGGATACGAGACGTAGAGCAGATCTTTAGCACGGGTCATACCGAGATAACAGAGACGCCTCTCTTCTTCGACATCACCGGCACTCTCTGATGGGAATAGTCCCTCCGCCATACCAGTCAAAAATACAACTGGGTATTCTTTGCCTTTTGCCTCATGCAAACTGAGGATATAAACAAGCGGGTCAGACTGACCATCAGCGGATTTTTGCGTAGTCTGGCTGCGCACAAATTCTGAGACTGTCTTGTATTTGCGTGCTTCTTCTTCTAGCTGGCTGAGTTTGCGCATCGGCTCATAGTTGACACCGGGCGGCACTTTGACAGACTTGTAATATTCATTGAGACGCTGAGTACGACGCAAAAGCGCAATCGTTTCAGCTGGTGGCAAATTTTCTTGATTCATCGTGCGGATAATGAGCAAGAGCTGGCCCAGATCCTGGCATGACTGATCGGCCACAGCCTCTGAATAAATCTCCACCGCTTTTAAAAAGGAGAGATTGTTAGCCTCGGCAAAACTGGCTATGGTATTAAAGAGTTTTGGATCTATTTCCCTTGAGCGCAATTGACAGACACGCTCAAATGATTCCCTTGCTTTAGGACCATCCGGATCCATCACCAGACGTAAAAACGACATTACATCTGCCACTTCATCCGGTACCATAGTAGAGTCCGGATTAGTAGTCAGACATTTGATGCCTTTTCTAAAGAGCGCCTCTTCTACAAGCGAGGCATTGCGATTGTAGCGATAAAGAATGGCTATTTCTTGCGGGTTGCGACCGGCAACAAGCAGCTCTTGAATTTCTTGAGCAACCCATTCAGCTTCAGCCGCTTCGTTTTCGGCCAGTTGCGGACCTATTACAGTGCGCTCGCCAGATGCTTCCCAGCCTGGCACCATATCTTTATTGATGCGCCGTCTTTGCAAACCAAGGAGCAGACGGCGGGCCAAATCGACAATCTCTGGTTGTGAACGCCAGTTGTTTTCGAGGACATAACATCTTGCATTGGGCAACCTCAATGATACTTCAGAGAGGATGCGAGGCAGTGCCCCTTTGCTCTCATAGATACATTCGTCCTCATCGCCAGCGATAAAGAGATTGTCTTGAGGCAATGCCAGTATGCGCACCAGTAAGTCGGCGGCTGCCGTAGTGTCCTGGAACTCATCCACCAGCACAAACTCATATTGATACTGGTAGCGCGCCCGAATATCAGCATGATCAGCAAGCAATTGGGCAGCAAGAGTGACCATATCATCACGGTCAATCTTATTGCTCTTTTGCAGTTGCTCCTCATAGCCAAGGAAGACCCTGGCTACAAGCTCGTCCACATTGGTTTTGGCGCGTTCTTTTACATGCTTGGGTGTGATCAAATTGGCTTTGTAGAGCGAGATCAAAGAGGCAATCGTAAACTCTTCTAGTTCTTCTGATAGCTCCAGGGTGAGCTGATCCAGGTCCTTTTTGTACTTGGTCAAAAGACGCTGTATCACCCGTTGAGGGTTGCCCTCAACTTTGAGCGGCGGCTTGCGTTTGATTGCTCCGGTGTTTTCTTTGAGCAACTTAAGGCCAAGCTCATTCCAACTAAAAAACGATACTCTGGCAGCTGTTGCTTTATCCATGAGAGGCTCAAGTGCTTGCCTCAGCCCCCCGGCGCTCTCAGTAGAGTGAGATATGACGAGGATACGCTCAGGGTTGACTCCTTGGGAGAGCAAATGTGCCACGCGGCGCACGACACAGGTACTTTTGCCAGTGCCAGCTCCGCCAGTCACTGCTACAGGACCGGCACCATTTGTGATGGCAAGACGCTCGACGTCATCTTCCACCGGCAAATCCAAAAACGGCGATGCTGTCTGACCAGTTACCAATCTGCCAGCCGGTGATTTTTTAAGCCCAGTCACCCAAACATCGGCAATGGCGTCAACACAATCCATCAAATTAGCAAGCAAGTCCATGGTGGTAAAGCGCAATAGCTTCCAACCATCACTGAGCAAGACAAGGGTGCGAGTGGCATCAGCCGAGCGAGAGTTTTGATTATCGAGACAAGCAAGCAAATCGCACTCAATGGCCAGCTTGTTGCCCCTTTGCATCAAAGCAAAATCGACCATATAGTCACCCAGCACATGCTGAGGCAAAAGATTGAGTCCGCGACTGACTACAGCTTTGTAGAGAAAATACTCGACTTTGAGCATGGGCGGCAGGTTTTCGGCTTTGAGCATGCGGAAATGATGCAAGTCAATCATCATGCCGTCGATTAACCAGGCTGCTTTCTCCCAGGTAACTTTGCGTCCAGCGTATTCAAGATCATCACAATCTGAGCCATAGGACAAAAACTCATCGAGCCCCAGGGGAGTCGTGATCAGTAGAGGCTTTTGCGCCAGGGCGCGGGGATACAAGAGGTGGTGATAAAAGTACCAGAGTTGCTGCGGTGTCTCTGGTGCCACCAGGTCTTTGATGATCAGTACATCGCTATCGAGCATGTCAAGCTCAAGCTTAGACAATAGCGGTCTGCCAAAAGGACTTTGTGAAGCAGCATGCTGATAAAGATAATCAGCCTGTTTGTAAAGCATGTCCCCGGCAATAACCATGGTGGACACGCCGCGACTTTTGAAATTTATGACAGCAGACTCAATTAGAGCTTCTTGCTCATCAGAGTAGTCAGAGAGGATGAGACCGCGCGCCGAGCCCTGGTAGAGCCCTACCGAGTCGACAAACCAATGTACCGCGTCTCGGCATTCTCCGGGCTGCGGTGGCACTTTGTTGGGGACGTGGTCTATCTTGGCCGTCTTGGACACCCTTTAATTCCAGCTCTTGCCGCTAATCGTCAAGAACTAAGGCCTGGCTTGATTGCGACTAATAGTAATTGTGCACTACTGAGGAGCATCGCACGATTATTTCCAAAAGTAATGTCCATATAGCTGATTACCATTTTATAGTCACATGTAGATATGTCGTGCCCCGAATCATTGCGATTTATGCGCCGCCAAGCGCCTTTTGCTCAATTGACAAGTGCTGATAAATACATTCAATTATTAAATTTCAAATTTCTCAAAAGGCTCAAGCCTTAATACTGCCGGGCGTATACGGCTTTACATAGCAACGCTTGACATATTTTATGGTGCCCCGGGAATAGTACAATCACTGTCGGGACATTCCTATGAGTGTCCTTGGTGCGCCCTATTAACCAAATCGAATTTTCCCAAAAGGAATTTTCAATCGTTTACCAGGTTGCGCGGCGCAACTTCTGAAAGGAGAAGACGTTCGATGAGATCAGCACTTCTAGTCCTCGGAGCCTTAGCAGCAGTCTCCGTGCCGGCAGCAAATGCGCAGGTTTGCGGCGATGAGGGAAGATATTTCCACCTACGCCCCCCAGCATATTCGCTTCCCCGTCACAGAAAACAGTGCATCCACCGTTGGGCCAAAGCCCTTCGTTGGTACAGAGAGCACAACGGTGACAAACCGCTCTGCACTAAGTAGGAATTGAGCTTCGCTCACTTCCGGCAAGTTGCATAAAGCTTAATCCTTACATCATGGCTCCGGGTAAGACCTGGAGGCATGATTTGGATTCTGTCTTTGCCACTGGCAAGCTCTATACATGCCAATATACAGGATATTTCGCTATTGACGCTGCCAAACGGCAGCATTGGTGGCGATATTGTCCCATGGCAGGCCGGCAGCCTTCTGTCGGCCCTTTTGTATATTTACTATTTCCTTCTTGTGGGCTACCACTACAGCTGGTTGCACAATAAAGACCCAGGGCAATTGCCGGGCTAGATAGCGTTGCAAACTGGCGTAGCAAGCCTGTCTCAGCTCTTGCGTAGGGGCAGTGCGCCCATCGGCCAGGAGCCTATCGACTGCGGCATCTTTGAGTCGGCAAAAGTTTAGCGGCCCGGTACTGCCCCAGACCATACTGCATTCGGGATCCGGACCAAATGAGCGGCTCCATAACACCAGATCAAATTTGCCCTTTTGCATATAGGCCCGTCGCAAGGTGGAGTATTCAATCACTTCCACTTCGGCCATAATGCCAGCCCGCTCCAGATCATCTGCCACCACCAGCGCTACCTCTTCTAAATCCTTTATCGTCAGGATGCGTAGACCGAGTGGTTTGCCATCACGGTAATAGCGCTTGCCGCGCCGCTCAAAGCCCACACCGGCTAAAAGTCCAGGCACCAGCTGTGGGGCGTAAATAGTTTTTTGAGTGTCTTTGATATAAGCCCAGGATGTCAGAGGCACATCGGTATCAGGTACAACTCCATAGCCACCATATAAAGTGCGCACAATTGCTTCTCGATTGATAGCATGAGCCAGGGCCTGCCTGACTGGCTGGTCCTTCCAGGGACTGCGCTCGAGATTAAAGCCCAGATATATGGTGCGGCCACCATTAAACTCTTCAGCAACCAGCCCATCTTTAATAGCTTTATCGCGGCTGAGATAGTTTTGCCAGATACGCCCGTCTACTGGCGCTATATCTACCTCGCCGCGACCAAGTGCTGCCGCCAGTGCCATTTTATCTGGTATCACACGCCAGACAATTTTTTGGGCCATACCTTGGCCTGGCTCTTTGTAATAGTAGGGATTGCGCTCAAAGACCAGCTCCTGTCCAGCTTGCCAGCGCACCAGTCTAAAAGGACCATTTGATACTGGATGCCTGGCCAGGACGCTATTGCCATGATCGCTGGCCTTTAGTATCTCTGCTGGTACCACACGCAGCTCCGCTAGCCGGGACAAGAGCGGCTGGCAAGTCTTGCTTAGATGCACATTCAGATGTCTGGCATCAATAACATCCACAGACTGGATGTCCTTATAATCGTTTCTAAATGGTGAGTATTGCGATGCCCCCATCAAGAGCGACGCTTTTACATCCTCGGCAGTGAGACTCTGACCGTTACTAAACTTGAGACCAGGCCTCAAAACAAAAGAGTAAGTCAATCCATCAGGGGCAATCGTGTAGCTCTCAGCCAGGGCCGGGGCGACTTTGAGATCGCTATCAAATTTGACCAGACCTTCATATATAAGACTGGAAGCACAGTATGAGCCACTATCTATACCCCTGATGGGATTAAAGGAGACCGGCTCCCAGACCATACCAAGGACAATTGTGCCTGGCTCCTGACCGGCAAGGGCGCTCAAGCACGCCCACGGTGCCAAAACACTGACTGTCGAGGCAGCTACTAGGGAGACGACAAGAGCGCGCAGGCGCATGATTTAGAGCCCTGGTGAGCCCTGTTGCGCAACAAAGTAAAAGCAGCCGAGCATAACAAGCATGGCACTTGTTACTCCTAGCCAAAAGCCTGCCACGAGTATCTGCCAGACAATTAGAGCCTGCCTGGCTGTCAAGCTGATCATAATGCCCAGGCGGTTGATGATGTAAAAGACAACCGAACCCACTGTAAAGAGCAAAGGCAAGAGTTTTAAAACTGGTGAGACCGGCACAGATACTGCCATTACCAGACTCAATATGCACATCACCACAAGGACGATGGTGACGTAATCAGAAAAGCGCTGCTTAACGTTTTCGGCGATTGAAGCGTCGTTAATGTGTTTAATCGCCAAAAATAAATTGGCCAGACCAGCTCTTCTTGGAAATTGCCCTGCTTCTGGAGCCATCTCTGGAACTGATTTAACCAGCTTGTCTTTGTCTAAATCTCCATCTGACACGGGCCAACCTCACACTTTAAACCAAGACACTTTTAGCTAAATTAGCTATCGCAAGTTCCAACTCCCCTATATTATCAATGATTGGACCAGTCTAAAACAGGATTTGCCGTGCAGGAATTTTTAAGCCAGGCCGATGCGCCCCCCGTCACCGTCATAGTTCTTAATTGGCGGGGCATAGCCAAAACCCGCGAATGCCTTACAGCACTGCGTCAAGACACTTATCCTAATCGACACCTCCTGGTGGTAGACAACGGCACTGAGACCCCCGAGGGCGATCAACTCAAAGAAGAATTTCCCGAAATAGAACTTGTCAAACTGGATCAAAACTATGGCTTTGCCGGTGGCTGCAACAAAGGCATGGCCCATGCCAAGGCTCGCAACCCAGCATATATATGGCTCCTCAACAACGACGCTATCCCTGAGCCTCACACTCTCACCCGCCTAGTCCAGGCGATGATGCGCGACCCACAAGCTGGCGCTGCCGCCGCCCTGGTGGTAGAGGGTCCAGGTAGTCAGCACAAAAAAGCCGACCTCAAACCATCAGGTATCGGTCAAATCGACTATGGCAAAGCCAAGACTTATTTGCGCCAGTGCAAACCCTACGAAAACATCGAGGGCTTACCTTGCGACTGGATCACTGGCTCCAATCTTTTGCTAAGCAAAGAAGCGATTGCCAAAGTAGGCGGCTTCGACGAAAACTTCTTCCTTTACTTTGAAGACGTCGACATCTGCGTACAAATTCGCAAAGCTGGATTTAAATGTCTCCTCGTTACCGAGTCCATCGTCGCTCACGAAGGCAGTGCCGCCACCCAGGGCAGCTATAGCCTGTGGCGCTCTTACTATCACACGCGTAACCGCTTCATCTTTTTTGCCAAAAACTCTCCACCACACTTAAAACCTTTAGCCTTTTTGATGATTCTTTCTCACGTGTTAAGGCACTGCATTACTTTTCCTGGCCGCGGCAAATTTTCACAGTACAAGCTAAAGGCAGAGCTACTGGGGCTTAGCGACTTTGTACAAGGCAAATTGGGCAAAGCCAAATGTCTGGAATGGTGCGACAAAATCAAGTAACTTTAAAATGTGGTCCCCGCGCTGATTTTAGGGCATATAAGATATAGAGTGTATTTACAGTGCGGTAAGCATTGCGGCTGACGGATCATGGAATCATTGGAGACCCTTAAATCAGTGAGCGGAGGTTTGGTGGACTACAGGCTCGGCACCTTACTAAGCCAATTTGGACTCATGGAAGATCATGAGATCCAGCGGGCGCTCAAGGTGGCAAACGAGACTGGCTTGCCTGTTGGCAAAGTGCTGGTCATGTTTGAGAGGATTAGCAGCCAGACTCTTAAAGCAATACTCGATGCCCAGTGGATGCTCAAAGACGAGCTTTTGACAGTGCAGCAAGCACAACATGCTGTAGATTTAGTACGCCGCAACAACTGGCATTTTGCCGACGCACTTGTGACCATGGGTGTAGACGCCTATGCCAGCCGCGGTATCAGGCTGGGTGAGCTGCTTGTAGGCTCAGGTCAGATGATCGAAGACGAAATCGACGAGTTTTTAAAAGTAAGCAATTACTCTGGCTTGCCTCTAGGTCGCATCCTGCTTTTGCTAGACCGAGTGCACGAGACCAATCTCAACACCACACTCAAAGTACAACACGACATCAGACTGGGAGCCATCGAACTCGATCTCGGTCTCAACCTGCTCAAAGAGAGTGCTACAACAATTACTAGCGCACCACAAGACTCATCGCGCCTGGGCGACATGCTCTGTCAGTCAGGTGTAGTCAAAGAGTCTGAGGTCGAAATTGCAGCGAGCATTGCCGAAGCCAATAACAAAATGATTGGCGAAGTCTTGACTGAGCATGGCTGGATCGATGAAGCACTGCTAGAAAAGGCTCTCAGTCTGCAAAAGAAAACGAGAGCTGGTGAAATCACAATCCGCAAAGCGATTGAATCACTTAAAGATCAAGCTCAAACCGGTAGCTTTCCTCCTCTGGGTGTGGCCTCACAACTGATTAGCAATGAGTTTGAGCGCAACATCTCTCTCTACGAATATCTAAGACTAACTGGTTATATGACTCCAGCCAAATTAGCCAACATCGTCTCTACAGCCGCCAAACAAAAGGACTTATTGGTAGCTCTTGAGTTAGATCCCAAAATTGGCATGAAAGAAGCACTTAAAATCGCAGTTACAGACTCAGCCAAATTTTTTAAGTTGTTAGTCAAAACCACTCCTGAAGACACAGAGATAGTGGGCTCTGCCCACAATCTGCATCAAAAGGTCAAGCAAGGCTCTATCAAACTTGACCGCTCCATACTCGAATTTGCATTGATCAAAACAAATAGCAGCCTAGCTTTTGAAGCAGTCTAGTTGATGGCAATGGAGCTATGGACTTAGAATTTCACAGCAATCCACTATATGCATGAATAGATAAAAGCCAAAAATAGAATTTAAAAGAAGGTAGACCGCCGATTGGCGGCCTACCTGAGTAACCAGACAATACGACTCAGTGTTGGCTGTTCAGAGCCACCACTGAGTCAAGATTGAGCTGAAATTGAGAAGTGATTGAGAAGAGATTGAGAAATGACTGAACCAATATCGAGTCAAGCTAACGGGTTGCTTGATGTTTGCTCGAGAGCAGTGAGGACCTGCGGATAGTCCTTAAATATTCGCAACAGCTCTGCCACAGACCAGGCTTGTGCCACACATCCCTGAGGCTTGTGCGGGCTTTCGCCATCAAAGATCTCACTAATAGAGCCAATACAGCCGCTCTCCTCAAAGTGCTTGAGGAGTGGCTTAAGCTGGTTAGCTATAAGAGCAAAATTCTCTGCGCTGTGTCCGTAGGCATAGACTCTGGCGTTTACCCATGCTCCCAAAAGCCAGGGCCAGACTGTACCCTGATGATAAGTGATGTCCCTGTCGTATTGATTTGCCCAGGCTTTACCCAGACCATAAAAGCCCTTGTAATCCGGGTGTGAGGAACTGAGAGTGCGCAACCCCATCGGAGTAAGCAGCTCTGCTTCGACGACCTTGAGTACAGACTGCGCCCGCTCCCGCGAGATCACCGGATAGGGCAAACTGGCAGCGAAGAGCTGGTTTGGTCGGATGGCATCATCAGTGGTGCCATCCAGTCGGATAACATCATTGAGGTATTGACCCTTATCGTTCCAGAATTTCTCAAAACCATTCTGGATAGCAATCTCGTAACCAGCATAGATGGTCAAATTGCCATACACCTCGTGGTGCAGATAAGTCATTGTCCTGGCAAAATTATGCCAGAGAGCATTGATCTCCACTGCCTTACCAGCCCGAGGCGTGACCACATAGTCACCGCATTTGGCATCCATCCAGGTCAGCTGCACATGCTCATTGCCGCCAGTAATCAGGCTATCCACATCCAGCTTGATACCATGACGAGTGCCCAACTGATGCCATTTGATAACATCGCGCATAAGCGGCAGTTGTTGCTCCAGCACAAACTCTTTGTCACCAGTAGCCTGGTAATAGCGGTAGAGAGCGTACGCCCACCACAAAGTGGCATCCGAGGTGTTATAAGCAGGCGCTTGACCGTTGTCCGGGAAGTAGTTTGGCAGCATACCCTGGGAGCAGTAGCGACCAAAGGTAGCGAGGATACCCCGTGCTTCTTCGTAGCGACCGGTGCTGAGACAGAGACCAGTGAGACTGATCATCGAATCCCGCCCCCAATCAGAAAACCACGGATAGCCAGCCACAATGGTAAAACCACCGGTGGACTTTCGACGGGACAAAAACTGATCACCAGCCAATACCAGACGCTGCACCACAGGCGGCTTATCCAGTACATCAGCCTTTTGCAGCAGACTGTGTTGACGAGCTGCCACCTGCTGCACCAGGTCTTTTATTGTCGGCACAACAGTCAAAAGTGACAGCCCAGCGGCGATGGTAAAAGATTCTCCGCCCTTGAGCTTGACCACAAACCGACCGCTCCTGAGGCAATCCTCACTGTCAGCCAGTCCGCGCTCATACTCACGGGGCAAAAAGTAATCGCGATACCAGCATGAGTCGACCTGATATTCGCCCTGGCTGCTCTGCATAAAAAACGGCTGTGCACCATTAAAAGCAGTGATTTTGACACTGCCTGCGGCACCTTGCTTTTCCTGGCTAAAATGCCAGTTGTCGCTACCGCGTGTTTGACTGTGAAAGTCGCGGTAATTGAGCAAAACAGACAAATCAAGAGTGATTTCGCTGTCGGCGACATCTGCAACATAGCTGTAGCCGATGTAGACATGTTGCTCACCGTGTTTCATCAAGACTTGCTTTATCAGCTTGCCACCAGGCAGCTGATAGCAAAAAGTGGGCACGGGGCTCGCGGCAAAGGCAAGCATATGCTTGTGTCCATGCGGTGCAACAGCCCCAGAGCGCCAGATATTGCAGCCGAGTGAGATTACATCTTGCCGACCTGTCTGGCTTACTCTCTCGTCCAGGCGTGAAAAAAACACGACACGCTCTACAGGTGGATTGAGAGAGCCGACAAAAAGTCCGTGATAGCGTCTGGTATTGGCACCACTTACCGAAGCACTGGCGTAGGAACCAAGACCATTGGTGACCAGCCATTCGCGCTCATCAGCTGCTGTTAAGTTGTCCAGATTGATGCCCTGAATGGGCAATGATGTGATAGCGCACTGGTCGCGCAACCACTGGCAAAGATCAAATTGCATAGTCGTCACCGTTTTGATTCAAGAGGCTCTTAAGCCTGTTGTCATGCGAAAAGCCCTGCTAGAACCGTTATATCGCTATAGAGGGCATGTGAAAAGAGATTGAGGTTTGGAAGACCTTTACAGAAATAATGAGTTTAAAGACTAAATACTTGCCCAGCTTAGCCATAGCTGACTTCTATTATTAGTATTTAGGGAGTTAGAATGCGCTCAAAATCGCCACACTGGTTCGCGCAGCTAGCCCTGTCCCACAAACACTAAAACCCATTACAAGTCAAAGTTTTCAAGCGAACATCACTTTGAGTGGGTAAAACCGCCTTTTATCAAGTGCCTACTGGCACTACACTGGAGTGATGAAACACAATAGCAATGCCATCACAACAGTAGGCTTTATTTGCCTGGGGCTGACCAGCCTCTGCTATCTTGTACCGCTTGCTATAGTCTATCCAATACCAGAGCTGCTTTTTGCTATTGTCCTGGAAATAGTCTGGTTTACGCTCTTTTTGGCAATGCGCATCAAGCATATGGTGGGCGTCAAAGGGCGTGCGCAAGACGCGGTGGTGCAGGAGTTAACCGATACTATCCGCTTACTCAGACGCACTCGCAAAATCTGGCGACGCGCTCTGGTGGTGATTTTGTCGACAGTGTTTGCTCTTGCTCTGGTGGATTTAACTGCCTATTTGCTTGCCTTTAGCGGCAACTACAAAACCAGCCAGATCATCTACTCAAAGGCTCCGGTGTCTTGCTTAGTGGGGCTCAATGCTGGAGCATCACTTGAGGTCCTCGGTGGCGCCTATGTGGAGAGCGGCAAACTGAGAGAGTCTCTGCCGATTTTTGCGGAGATTGAGCAGATCAGAGCCGGTTATTACGGCACAAAAAGTCAAAAAATGGCCGCAATTTATGCCGACTACGGCGACCTCTACGCCAAAATTGGCGCAGTGGATATGGCTGAGCAGTATTACAAACGCTCTATCGCTCTGGCCAATGACCTCTTGGGCAACAGTGGCACAGGCAGAGCCTATACACGTCTCGCCAATCTGCTGACAGCACAAGGACGACTCGACGAAGCAGCACAAAACTATGAAGAAGCTCTGGCCAAAAGAACAAAACAATTTGGACCAGACAGTGCCAAAGTCGCCGAAACTCTGTTTGCTTATTCTATCTTGCTTGATCAGCAAGGTAAACGCACTCTATCAGCCAGTTATACTGCCAAAGCACAGTCAATACTAGCGCGTCTGCGCAAACAAAATACAGGTCCCAACTATACTCCCATTGCACTACTGGCAGTATCATTAATTGCTTCCTGGATTTTGCTTGGCAAAAAAGGTCTCCTCACAAAGCTTGCTGTCAAACGCCTCAAACGGAGAGTTGAAGCCAGTGCCGCTGTCTCAACAGCATCAGCACAAGATCTCAAAACTCTGATTTTACTTTGCCAATATCAAAAGGACGAAGCCGAAGTAAAACGATACAAGAGAATGGCAGCATTATTAAAATAATGCTGGCTAATGGGCGCCTCTGACAACAATTAGGTACCCTTTAGTAAGCACCTGACTGAGCACTGTAAAAGAGAGCGCAAAATGGATTTAAAAACCGTCTCAAAAGACGCAGACAAGACTGACAATCAGTCAAAAGCACAAAGCCAAGCCTTTGACCCAAACAGTCTAGCTAGCAAAGACTCCAATATTTTTGGTTTACCCTTTGACGCAGCCAGCGCTCAACAAGTACTTATCCCCGTACCATGGGAAGTAACAGTCTCTTACAACGCAGGCACAGCCTCTGGTCCAGAAGCAATTTTTGAAGCATCAAAACAAGTGGACCTCTTTGATCCAGACGTAAAAGACGCCTGGCGTCTCGGTCTTGCTATGCTCGATGTACCACAATCATTGATAGCGCTCAACGCCACCATGCGAGTCAAAGCCGAAGAATACATCAGCGGGCTGGAAGACGGCAGAGATGCAGACAGCGATGAAATCATGGCAGCGCTGCTCAAAGAAATAAATCAAAGCTGCGATGTGATGAATAGCTGGGTCTACGATCAAGCTTTGGAGCTGATCAATGCAAGCAAGTTGGTCGGACTCATAGGCGGCGACCACAGTACTCCACTAGGCTTGATGCGCGCTCTGGCAACCAAATACAGCGAGTATGGCATCCTGCACTTTGATGCCCACGCTGACTTGCGTGATGCTTACGAGGGATTTAAATACTCCCATGCCAGCATCATGTTTAACGCCCTTAGCATTGATAGTCTAAAAAAACTGGTGCAAGTCGGTATCAGAGACTTTTGCGAGCAAGAGCACGATCTAGTCAGACACTCCAAAGGACGCATCGTCAGCTACTACGATAGAGACATCAAGTCCCGCCTCTACAGCGGCGAAAACTGGCGCGAAATCTGCAACACAATCGTGCATCAGTTGCCGCAAAACGTCTATGTCAGCTTTGATGTAGACGGTCTTGATCCCAAGCTCTGCCCAAACACTGGCACACCTGTGCCAGGTGGACTGGAGCTAGAGCAGGCAATCTATCTCGTTAAACAACTAGTGGAGCAAGGTAAGACCATCATTGGTTTTGACGTTAACGAAGTCGCCCCAGGTGACGATGAGTGGGACGCCAATGTGGGAGCAAGGCTAGTTTATAGACTGGCTAACCTGGCGGCTTTGAGCCGTGGACTTGAGCCTGTAGTGTAGTTTGCCTACCCCTTTTCGGTAGACACCGGATTATGCAAAAGTGTACGAAGCCGCCTTCTCATCTCTTGAAGGTAAATTGTCTACCAGGTGGGGGGTGTCAGTCCCCTATTTTCCTTGCCTCAAAGACTTCTTTGACTCTTTCTAAGTATTGCATTTGGGTATCTTTCTAGTTCAATTTGTAGTGTTGCGCTTTTCAAAGATTTCAAAGCTCTTGCATTACACGTAAGCTCAGTAATTAGCTTCCGAAAAAGTACATTCTCATTTCGGTCTTTTGAGAGTTTGTACTGCTTAAAAGCTGTTACTTTGCCATCTTCATCAAATCTTGCTATGCAGGATAGATTATGCACTTGGCTATATTTGTCTTCAGCCCATTTTCTGAGAAGTGCTCGCCCCACATCGGCTCCAAAATGTTGTATGCGCTCTTCAGTAGTTATGGGTTTAGCCTCTAGCTTGCGCGGGGGTGGGGCCTCGCACTCACCAATTTCAAACGCACTAGCTTGAGAATTAACGAAAAATAGAAACATAAGTAGGGTTGCTTTGAACACCAAAATAGAAATCCTTACTAAGCATCAACGTTTATTCTATACAAGAAGTCGGTGGCTTGCTTGAACAAACCCCAAGAATGGCTATTGAAAGAGTGTGCAGGTCTCCAAACCTTAACACCACCGGCAAACAAACACACCTGCTTACAGCGGCGCTATCCCCAAGCCTACTTACCTCCCAGGATCATCTCCCTAGCATCGTAAATTACTTTATTGCCGCACTCTACATGGGAGATGACAGCTTTGCCTTCGTTGTCTACCCTGGCCACAACCAAAATATTGCCCTTGTTTTCGATTTCACTACCGGTGCGCTCTTTGATAAAGACCTGCTCTATGCCGTACCTTACGTGCACATCGCGCTCATATGCGTAATCAACACGGCCAGTAAACAGCACCTCGCCAGGTCTGAGATCTAGCTCCTTTGTGCTTGCAGCCACGTCTCGCACTACCCAGATATTGCCGTCCTGGCGCAAAGCGACATAGACTACCTGATCATGCTCAAACTTTTTATTGGTGCGGATTGTGGAGATATCATAGCGCAGCGAGATATAGTCCCCGCGGAACATATCATAAGGATCAACTGGCACTGTCTTTAGTATCACAGATTTACCAGTAATTAGTGTATGAGCCACTGGTATAGCCACGCTAAACATCAGTCCTATTTGCAAAAGCACGACCAAAATGAGCTTAGTCCCCATCTTATTCACTGGCAGCACCCCCCACAAGATGTCTCCGTCCCTTCTCAGCAAGAGCGCCAGCAGTCATCAAGACAACGCCTCCCACCATAAAAAATAGCGACCTGTCCATCATGCTAAAAAAGATATCGAAGTAGCGACAGATGATGTCTATCACCACAAAAACAATTGCCACATTGAGCACACCGATACTCTTAAGTGACTTGAGACCGCTAATTGAGAGCCCAACTAGACTAAGTACAACAGCTACGTTAAAAGCAACGATACGCGTCAGCTCGCCTTTGTAATCCTGGAAGAAGATAAAATACAGGACCATCAAGAGCGCTCCCAGAGCCTCGTTGCGATACTCTTTGACTTTGATCATCACAGCTAAAAGTGTGACGACTGCCGCGCAGACGAGCCCTGCAAAATTGACATACAACATATCAGGTGGCACTTTAGCGTCCTTAAAGGTAGCCACAAGCATGGCACCAAGAGCCACTACTAGTCCTACATACTTGAGTGGAGCCTGCATTGGATGCCAGTATTTTTTGCAGAGTAAATATGCTCCAAAAGAGCATAACTCCCCACATATAAAGCCCACTATGACCAGTCTGAGAGCAGACCAATACCCACATGGTAGCAGCCAGAGTGTTAACCCAGAGCATGGCTTTACTGCGCAGCTGCCTGGATAACTCGATACCGGCAATAGTGCCAAACAAAAACTCATAACCATTGTGAGAGTTAAAATTGCGCCACCACCACCAGTGATCCGGATAAACCATCCACATACCAAGGATGACCGAGGACAGTATGCCTACAGCAGCACTCCGTGTGACAAGAGCACTGGCAGCGACCCCAATAAACCAGGTAAACAGACCTGATGATGGGTCTAGAGATGTGTTAAACATTTGAGCAATGAGCCAAATAGAAGCGCCAAACAACAATGACCCTAGCAGCAAAAACGACACACCGAGCCGCGGATGACTACCGCCACCATACTTTAGTCGCCAGGCGGCAAAATGGCAGCCGACAACGGCTGTGATCAAAATCAAAAGCTTGGATAGAGTACCAATGTTATGCCAGTTAGCCGAAATATATAGCAGCCCACCCAATCCCACCAGCACAGCGCCGATGATCGTAACCACTGTAACAACATGCGAGCGGTAGTCTACAGGCGGATACAGAGCAATCAACTTATCCGCCTGCTCTGAGCTTATGAGCTGTTGCTCCTGCCAGTGTCTAATCTCTCCAGCAAGAGCCTCATGCATACCTGGCTTTATTCGATCTGACATAACTGTCCTGCAATCACTTGGTTAGGTTGTGGCTCACTTATAGCATCTTAAACCGGCATAATTGCCTCAGTCAGACCACCGCACACTTTGTCGATTGTCCTGTGCACGAGTTAGTCGTTAGCAACACCAAATACCAAGCATCGTTTGCACATTACGCTGATTTAATCGCTCTCGGATTTAGCTATGCGCTCCTGGCATAGTCTGCAATGGCTCATGATTGCCCAAACCTTACCAGAGCGAGAGAATAGTGCATCCCCCTCCCCGGCACTCACAATAGCTTCAATAATTGCTTACCAGGTATCACTCGACGGACTCGGCGCTTACAATGGAGTCCTAACAACAGGGAGCAAGATCACAATGGCAATCACAGGCGAGACAAAACGGGTTTTGACCCTGCGCCTTGCTAAAGCTATTGGTCACCTGATGGCTGTGCAGCGCATGGTCGAAGACGAAAAATATTGCATCGATGTCCTAAACCAACTCAAAGCTGTGCAAGCGGCTCTGGATCGCACAGCTCAACTAATGCTCAAACAACACCTTGATACTTGTGTCGTAGAAGCAGTCAAAGCAGACGACTCAGCCCGTGTCATGGAAGAGCTATGGCAGCTCTTGCGTAAGTCTAATGACGTTAGCGAAGATGCCAGCGACGAACCAACCGAAGAGACAGCAAGCAGCAAGAGCTGCTGTCAGTAAAGGCTCCCACTAGTAAAAGCTCCTTGCACAAGAAGCAGCTGCCTGTAAAAGCAGCTGTCTGTAGAAGCTCCTGCCAGTCAAACCTGCTGCCAATTAAAGCTCCAAACAGGGCAACAGTCACACAAAACATCAATCCGTTTCACTATATTCATTAGTATTTCCGGCTTTTTTTGAAACTGGCGCAGATTGGCTATTGTGGGGATGGTTGAGCATATTGAGTACGGTAGCGAGTCCACCGATTTACCTCAAAAGCAGAGCCATCCCCTAAAACCAAAAATTGTGCATGACACAGGTTGCGCTGCTTGAGTCGCAAATAGTCTCCATATGAAGAGCACGCAATTGCACATCACTGCACAACCACCTACTCTTCAAAGACTATCTGGCAAGCAGCTAGACTTTATCGATGACGCACAGCGCTCGTGTCAAAACTCAGCATCTGAGCCGCTTTGCCACGTTCGTAGTAGTTGTTCATCACTCCGACAGAGCGAAATCCAACCGACTTGCAAAAATCCAGGCACTGCACATCATTGGTGTCGACGACCATCTTGATGCTGTTCTTGCCATGATCTTGCAGATCATTCATGAGCTTGCGCATCAAAATCTTGCCAATGCCATTACGCCGCAGAGTCGCTTCAACAGCCATGTGGGTGATGTACACGCCATCTTCCCGCACAACAAAAATGAGGAAGCCGACGACGTGAGAATCATGCACAGCAACGATAACGGTATGGGGGTTTGCTTTGACCAGGTCGTCAAGCCATTCTTCTTCCACAACAAAATTGACTGTGCTGCAGCTGATGCGTACGATGGCTTGCTTGTCTTCGCCTCTGGCTTTACGAAGCTGAATACGTTTTTCAAAGGCGGTAGGTGTGGCGTTCATAAATAGGCCTCGCTTGTGACTATTGTTCCTGCAACCCAATGACAACAAAGGGTTAGATGAACAAGGGGTTGCAAAGGGCTCGCATAGCAAGCAACTCAATTCCAAACGTAGCTTACCGGAACAACGATTGGTTGTCGGTGGAAGGCTCGGATGGAAGTGCTTATTGGGCTTGGGGTTAGGTAAACTTGGAAGAAAAGATTAAGGGGTACACGCAGTACTAACACCCCATAATCTGTATAAGTCAACAAAAAGCTCAAACAATATATCCAAAAACGGCTTGCCAAGAGGGGTTTGACACTAGCGCAACTAAGAGAACCTCATTTGGAGCTAGCGCATATCAGCACACTTCAACCAGGATTCAGCACTTGACCACCTGCCAGGCGAGTTACTTGGGAACACCAAAAACAGATCCCAAGCGCACAAAACACACTACTTAATACAGTATATTTCCGTTTTTTTTGAGAGCGTGGAGGATGTCAGGCGTTAACCAAAAACAACCAAAAGTCCCCGACTGATTCAAAAAAGCTGCAAAGACAATGGCGGTGTTGAAGAACCAAAGAAAAGAGAGACGCTCGAAAAATCCGAGCGCCTCTCCAAAGTTATTGTGCTAGATAGTCACCCAGCTACAGGTGTTACTCGCCGCAGCCGCAGTCCTTGGCCTTGCGCGTGTCGGTGTATTCCTTGAGACGCGCATGATAGGTCTCACGAGCCGAGATGGAGACAGCCGAGGCTTCACCATGAGCCTTGATGGCGTTCTGATACTCTTCAAACCAGTCAGCTTCCTTGCCGGTGTCCAGTTCGAATTGCGCCAGAACAGCAGCAGTGCGCTCCTCGGCAGCAAAGTTGCTGAGTTCGCGCGTCTCGTGAGCAGTGCGCCAGTGATTGGCCAGATGGTAGACCTGGGCGGCGGCTTTGAGCTCGGCAGACATGGCGTCAGCGAGCAGAGAGCGAGCCTCGCAGATGGGACAGGCAAACTTGGGTTTGGTCGGGGCTTGGGCGGTGGTGGCAGTAGCAGCGACAGTGTTGGATGGGGATTGAGACATGATGATACCTTTGTGATTTGGTCGAGATGGTTAAGTGATGCTTACTCCTCGCAAACATCCAGTCATAGCAGTCTTAGTCCAGAGCAAATACCCAGCACAATTTGACCCGCAAGGCGAGTAACAATAGTGCTGTAAAACATTGATATTTACTGAGTTTAGAGGACCTGGATATTAAATAGAGAGAGAAAGACAACTAAGACATAAGCTCTTTGGGAGGGGCAAAACAAATAATTACAACCGTTATCCATGCGCTTATAGACAAACGTTAATGCAATCATCCTAGCGCAACAATGTGACCCCTACCCCGGGTTAAGCACCAATAGTCAAGGGTAAAAGGCTGATACAGAGCGGCTATCCAAACGATCATGACTATTGATCACTAGAGCAAAAGTTATGACTCGCCAAAATAATGCAAAAGATCGACGCGCGAAATACCGGCTATGTCTTTGCGAGAAATGCCACAGGGACTGACACTATCCCCATCGTCATGACAGTCACTAATTCTTTGAAGATTACAAAGCAAGAAGCGCACGTAGCTCCTTTCTCGCACATTCAACTGCGGTTTAGTGAGCGCCACTTCTAGCTCATGCTTGGACAAAAAACCATTTCCATTTCGGTCGATAAAATCAAATGTTTTTACCGCAAATTCTTTTACTTCTGAGAGCAGACTACCGACGCTGATACCATCACCAGCACCAGGGAGCATAAAACTACTCACCTCATCGATAGTAAAGGAGCTAGCCAAACGGTTACCTCTCCTGCCCTGCGTCATATAACTATGCCTCGCACAACTGTTATTTAAAACAACAGCCAGCTTTAATTTTTACCGTAAGCACCGCTAATCGCTTTCCCACGGACCATCGATAAGCTCTGGCACTTTTGTGCCAAATGAAGGACGAATTACCACAAGAGAATAGAAGCCTGAAGTCTTTGGAGCGTAATTTTTCTAAGCCCTATAGCAAGAATTTCTCAAAGCTTATGTTGGAGCTGGAAAATGAGATGGATACAAAAGACTGACGAAGTCCTTTATGAAAAGAACAAATCAATGCGGTTGCTACAGTGCGTAGTACTACACTAAAACAAAAATGAGTTTGGGGCGGGATATTAAATGACAAAATCAAAAAGGGAGCCTGCACCATGCAGACTCCCTTTTGACATTTGAGACTAGCGACTGGCGCGCCAATCCCTAAAATCCTGCTCAGTAGCTGCAGCCATCGCTTTGGCAGCGGCAAAGAGCCAGTTTGGTTTTTGCTTGTCGAGATAACGCAAGATGGCCAGTCGCGACTTGGCTGTGCCGAGATGCACATTGGCCACCTCTGCGCCCATCGCTGCAAGCAACTCACGCTCGTCTTTGTGACCAGGCAGCTCGGCAAGCTCAATGCGCGCACAATCAGGAGCGAGTCTGCGCACGACCCAGCCGTTTTGCACCGAGAGAAACGGGTCGTGAGAGCGCACACAGACCTGTTCCAGGTCTTTGATGTGAATTGCGCTTTCAGCCTTGTCCTCCACTTTGCCCATGGCAAAATACCAGGCCGATGGCAAAATCGCCTTTGCCTCGCGGGCAATACGACTGCCAGCCAGCTCGCTCAAAGCAAGAAAGCGTTGCCGCCCGAGGCTACCGACACCAGCCTGCCGCTGAAAAAGAGCAGGCTTGGTAGCAAGACCAGGCAGACTGGCCAAAAGCAGCGCCAGAGCATCGTGAGGCACCTTGCCTGTGGCTTTGGCCTCGCGATCGAGACGCTTAAAAAACTGCCTGGGGTCCTTCAGTCTCTGGCGCGCCATGGCACCGAGGGTGCGGTTCTTTTCGGCCAGGACAAATGCTTTGCCCTGCCGCTCCAATGTCTCGCGATAGGCGTCGACGATTATTTGGCAGGTCTGCTTAAGAGGGATGCTGATATCGCCACGCTCCTGAGCCAGAGCCGCAGAGGTAGCAAGGCGCACCAGGTCATTGGTAAAAGGCAGGTAGCATGCCTCGTCAAAATCATTCACACCCCAAACCAGGCGCCCTTCGGCGTCACGCCAGGAGCCATAGTTTTCGACGTGCAAATCGCCCACACCGAGGACCTCAGGAGCCGAGAGTAGCTCTGGCAATAGCTCGGCAAAGAGCATCGCCCAGCGATAAAAGGTCCCTCTCATAAAAGCAAAGCTGCTCGTCGCCATCAACTCGTGCTTGTGAGCGAGATCCGCTCTCACGATTGTGATGTGCTTGGCGAGCCATTGCTCATATTTTTTTGTTGCTTGTAGGATATTCATCGTGGTTACTCCCACTAGGATACAGGTTAAAAGGCGGACGGGAGCCATTGGCAATCAGGTTGCCGCAAGCTCCCGCCCATTGTCTACTTGCGATAGTCCCTGGGTTCAGGGGTGTCGAGCCACTGCCGTCCATCCTTGTCAAAGGTAGCGCGGTTGCTCACCTCGCGGATAACGGGCAAGCGAGTAGTATCAGTGTCGGCGCCCAGAGTCTGGATGCCAGAGTGCGTGGCACGGCGCAAGCTGCGATTGGCTCGACGCTTGTCGCTCTTTTCGGACTCGGCAAAGGAGTATCCCGTGACAGGGACACGCTTGTAGGATCGACTCATGCGATTCTCCAGGTGATTGTTTTTACTTGTTTTGCAGTCTGCTGTGTCTGCGGCTGTAGACCACGTAGACCAGGAGACCAAGCAGCATCCAGATGCCAAAGCGCAGCCAGGTGATACCAGGCAGGCTGAGCATCAGGATAAAACTCATGATGGCACCGGCAATCGGCACGTAGGGATAGCCAGGACAGCTAAAGCCGCGCTTGCGATCCGGCTCTTTGACGCGCAAGACGATGACGCCCAGAGAGACGATGATAAAGGCAAAGAGCGTACCGATACTGGTCAACTCAGCCAACTCGCCAATCGGCACGAGACCGGCAGAGAGAGCGACAATCAGACCCCAGATCATGATAGACCAGACCGGAGTGCGAAATCTCTCTGAAATCTTGCCGAAAACTGGCGAGACCAGACCGTCCTTGGACATGCGCATCATGATGCGCGACTGGCCGTAAAGCAGCACGATGAGCACCGAGCTGATACCGGCAATGACACCAACGGACACAAGTGGGATAGCCCAGCCCATGCCGATGTGGTCAAAGACTTTGGCCATCGGGGCGCCTTCACCGGCACCACCAAGTGAGCTGTAGACCATAGCACCGGTCATAATTGCAGCGACGAGCACATAGAGCACAGTGCAGACGGCAAGCGAGCCGAGCACGCCCTTGGGCACGTCCTTTTGCGGGTCTTTGCACTCCTCGGACAACGTAGTCACTGCGTCAAAGCCGATGTAGGCAAAAAACACAGAGCCTGCGCCAGTCAACACACCCGACCAACCAAAGGGCAGGAAGGGATGGTAATTGGCGGTGTCGATGTGGAAGGCACCGACGACGATGAAGAGCACAACGATAGCGAGCTTGATCACGACAAAGACCGAGGTCATCTTGGCGGTGTGATTGACACCTTTGACCAACCAGAAGTTGATAAAGGCAACAATCAAGACAGCGCACAAGTCGATGCTGGTAAGATGCCGAGCGATGTCATAGCCAAAGACCAGACCACCGCCGAGCAAGCCGAGCGAGACCAAGAGTCCGAGCGGCGAACGAGACAATACCGACTGGCGCGGTGCGTCAACGGACTTTTTGCTGCCTTCGGTACCGCCACCACTAATGGTGCGACCAAGCATAAAGATGCCTGCCACCACAAGCGCCACTGCCACGCAAACCGAGGTCATCGGCAAGTTTGGCGGTGCCACAGTGAGATAGACAGGCAGGTCCAGCCCCAATCCCTTGAGGATGGTCTGCATGTAAGCGCTCCAGCCAGAAGCTACTGCGCTTGCACCTACGGCATACTCCAGCAGGAGATCCCAGCCGATAATCCAGGCGAAAAGCTCGCCGAGAGTGGCATAGGCGTAAGTGTAAGCACTCCCCGAAACGGGAATCATGGAGGACAGCTCAGCATAGGCAAAGCTCACGCAAGCGCAAGCCAGACCAGCCAGAACAAAGGAGAGCAAGATGCCGGGACCAGCCATGTTGGCGGCAGCGACACCAGTCAAGACAAAGATGCCGGTGCCGATGATGGCTGCTACACCGTGGTTAAACACATCGCGTGCATCGAGCACTCGGTGGAGGCGCGGACCTTCGTCTTCATCACTTTGAGCTTTGATATCGTCGACTGATTTTCGTCGTAGTGTTTCTTTCCAAAAGTTTGAGCTCATAGATTGACCTCTTGTGGTTGGTAGATACACACGTAGATAGCTGCTCAGCATCAATCAAGTCATCGGCAAGTAGCGATGCACGCATGAGATGCAAAACAGGACGTGTGCTTGAGGTAGTGGTTAAAACTTAGTGATTGAAAAAACCTGGGATTGAAAAAACCCGAAGGTACGAAAGGGGACGTCCGACGGGGATGAAAAGGCCTTGAGCCTAAGTCTCTTTACGCGCGCGGCGCAAGAAACACACAGGTATGTAAATTTAAGTCTTTGAAGCCTAGACTAAAACGCTTACTTGTTAAGAGCTTAGATATTTATAGCTCTCTCATGATAGAAACGGAGGGCTAGCAAGGCTTGCGCTAGCCGCATCAACACACATAGTATTTTGCAGACTCATTTTGCCCCGGATTGGTTATCCTAGCACTACCTGTAGTGCCTCTAAAAATCACGCTCTTCAAACATGACGTCCTCAACCGATGACTTTTTAAAACCAACAGGCACAGCAAAAATACTTTCTGCTCGCGGCATTGTCTTGATCGATAGAGCCTCGATTAGAGTACTAGCTGCGGTGCTACCAGTAACAAACTTGAGACATAGTCCATCCATCGGTGGGATGCCATAATTTTTGTAGTAAAAATCCAACACCTGCGGCTTTACTTTTAAATCTCTGGCAGCGTAATGCCGCCAAAGTGACCTATATGTTGGATTATTGGAGTCCGAAACAAGCTTCCTGACAGTACAGAGTTGACCGAGTATTTTATCAGTGCCTATAACTTGCCATGCATGCTCTTTTTGAAAGCCACCCGCAGTCATTCTGGTAAACCTTCCAGCCAGCCCACCGTCATATTTTGATAGGGGTACCTGAGCCAGCAGTTTGCGTTTTTTGGAATAGACTGAAACGACCCAGTCTGGCGCCTTACAGCTAATTGTGTATTCTCTCAAAGGGTCATCAACGAGAATGGCATCTTCGCAAACCAGGAAATTGAGATGCCCCCAGCCCTTCAGCAAAAAGTCGATATTTTTTACCTTGCCCTTAGCGACAGAGGCTTTTTGGTGACTCGCTTGGCCTGGAGTAGCCAGCGCTGGCAGGCTAACCATGTGGCTCAATAGAGCCGCAGCAATAATCGTTAGACAATAAATCTTGCGCACGTGTATTAAGCCTTGCTTCTTTGGACTACCAACTACCACCCATCTCTAGATAGTAGCAAATCAATGTTAAATGACAGCGCAAGAAGATCGTTTTGCTCTTACCAACCACTAGCCCAGGAGTGTCTTACACCCAGCCGCTTTTTGTCATCAGGCTGGAGTAAATCACCTAAGTTTTTGCCGACCTTGGTCTCCCACATATCGAGGAATTGATCGCGCTGCCCGGGGTTTACCATACGCAGAGCGAGGTCGACATTGTATCGCTCAATTGTGGCAGGATTTGTGCCATCAGCAGCCTGTTGAGCCACTTTACCCAGGGTTTCCTTGTCAAGCTCACGCATCGTTGTATATGAGTACATCTCATCGCTACTGACAGCCTCAAGCTTGCTGCCATTCAAATGATTGACAAATTGCACATTGCCTTCAGCGTCAATATCGCTCACTGTGATCATATGGGAGCCCACACCAGCCACTGCAGCACCAGCGGCGTTGCCTTCACCAACAGTATCAATAACAGGCTTACTCAAAGCATTAACAGGCACAGCCAGAGGCAACTTACCATCATTTTTTAACTGCTGCAAATGTGCCTTAAGTTGATTTCCGTTAGAGGCATCGAGGATAGTAAGCACACCGTTGCTGTCCTCACCACTGATACGCTTATAGGTATTTAAATAGTCGACATTGTTTGGTAGTTTGCTAAACAACATGTTGGTTGTTGGATGCTCAGCAGTGACCACCGCCTCACCACTCGGACTGGTAGCATCAGGCCGACGGAGCACGTATTGAGGAGACTCATCTGTGCCATTATCGAGCTTGACGTTAAAAGCTACTGCCTGAAAGATTTGGCTGGCATGGTCTCTAGGCGGCAATTTATCCTCACTTCCTCTGAGCGCCTCTGGTAGCTTATTGGACCAGTGATTGAGAGTGCGCTCGTCAAGTGTGACACTGGTACCATCAGCGGCAGTGTACTCACCGGTGCGGGCAGCATCAGCCACCAGTCTAGCGGCCTGCGCTGGGTGACGGGTGTACATTTCGGTTTGCATTGTGGCAAAGCTACAAGCGTTAAAGGCGCCTTGATTGACCTCACCAGGATGGGCGCTATGGTGGAGTATCTCACCAGCGACTTTAGCGCGGCTAGCGGCTGGCTTGAGAGCAGCATCATCACCAGCATCGAGCAGTCCGTTTACCGACTTCAGTACTTCTTTCATCTGCTTTTCGCCGTCTGGACGACCTTTCATGCGATCGGCAAAGGCATTGAGATCATCCTTCATGCTACCTGCATCTTGCGGGTGGCTGGCGATATAGGACTCTAGCTTTGATTTTTCATTGGGAGATTTGTCCTGACCGCTCTTATAAAGGTCGCGCACATCGCCCATATCGACAAAAGAGAGACTCTCTGACTTATCGCGATTAGCCGAGGCATCACCCTTAAAGCTGGTGTTATATGCATCCTGACGTATGCTATCCAACCGATCCGAGCCTGCGTCGTTTCTGCTTGTAGCGACTTTATCGCCAGCAGTAGCAGTGTTTTCGGTCTGGTGTCTGGTAGTCATTGTCTAAGAAAAATAGTAAATGGCGGCAGGGTGAGTACCAACCAAGTTAGCACCGGCGCATGTCAAAAGTTGGACAGCTGCTACCCTGCTGCCTAAAGCCCGGCATCCGCCACGCCAACATGGCGCCCAGAGCGGGCCCAGGACGCTTGCAAGATATTATATTTTGCTTCGTCCCGCTCTTTGTAGAGATGTCCCTGCTGATATTTAGCAAGCAATATTGTCGGCAAAGTAAGCGGCTGAGCATCGACATTTGCCTGCGATTCAAAATCATGTGACAGGACATCCTGCTCGACGCCACCGGCAACCACGCCGCCTTTCATATCATCAAAGTACACACGAGCATCGCCTGACTCTCCAGGCTTCATCATAGTGCGGCTGCGCATGGCAAAAGTATAGTAAGACATGGCTCGATCATCAAAAGGCATGTAATTTGGATAGTCGACCCTGGTGCCTCTCAGGTCAAAGCTCTTGTGCAAGCCAGGTCCAGAGATCTCGAGACGTTGATAGGTGCGACTACCAAAGTCAGTGTAGCATCGCATGCGATACCACACCTCAGGTTTAAATGATTGACCGAGCGAGAGTATTTTCCATTTTCTCTCTTTGCTCGGCTTACCAGACATAGTGTCGTCAGTACCCTCAGCCACCCAGATAGTGCCGTTGCGCTGCAGCCCCACCAGAGACATCCAATCGCCGCCTTTGACATAGAGCGGAGATTTGATACCCTCGATAAACTCCTGATCCACACCAAATATCACGTCACTGGCAAAGTCCGGCTTGATCAAAAACTGAGTCTCTACATATGAGATCCCGGGCTTACGCAAAAAGCTCTCTATCTGTAAGCCCTGCCAAACCACAGCTACAGCGCAGCTGAGCCTGGATTGAAAGGCAAAAGCCAAACCAACAGCAAAAAGCAGACAAGCTGGTAGAGCAAGCCAGAATATCCTTTTAAGTGGTAGTTTCATAAATCCTTCCGACTCAAAAGGAGACTAACCCTATTTTCCTTCAGTAGTTGTCTTCTTACGTCCATCAAGTATCTTGAGAAATGACCTGGTCCTTATTTCATCCATTGTAAGACCAGTAGCCTTAACTTCATCAAGTGTGATGGCGCCGCAATTTATAGCCCGCAAAAAATAATTGAGCAAACCCTGACCGGTGGCAGCATCGTCAAAAACATCACCGACAAGAGTGGCTTGCGCGGCTTTTTCCATAAAGCTCTTGAGCCTTACCGATGCTGCATCTAACCCCTCCAAAAAGAAAGCGTAGCAAGCAGCGTAGCGCACCGGGAGCTGAGCGGGATGGAGGTCCCAGCCTTGATAATAAGCATGGGTAAGTGAGTGTCTGGTGTGGTCGTAAGCCAGCTTCCAGGCTCTGTGCACGACCATATCGTTTTCTTCTTTTTGCTTACTGGTTAGCTTCTTATCCTTTTGAGCGCGGTTAGGACCAACAGGCATCACATTGGTAGCACCGTCTGATAGCCAGATGCCTGTGCCGGCAAAGGCGACCTTCATCATGTGTCTGGCAAAATCACACGATGGATGATCCATGCGCTGCTCAGAGGCTGTGATGTTGCAAGAGGCAGTATAGTCGTAAGTGCCAAAATGCGCTGCCACACAGCGTCCCTGCGCTGCATCCGCGAGCAGGGGCAGGTTAGACTGTCCCTTGCGATTAAATAGCGCCTGGGTCTGCTCGATCATTATCTCCATCTTGAGAGAGCCAGCACTGAGCCCTGTCTTTTGCTCCAGGAGTTTGAGCAACTCCACCATACAAGTGACTTGCTCGGGGATAGTCACTTTGGGCAATGTGACGACAAAGTTGTCTGGCAAAAGCCCGCCGCTCTCTGCCAACAGTGTCGTGACAAAAATATCGAGAGTGCGCGCGCTGCGTGCTTTTAACTCTTCGTTAAATGGTTTGATACGGATACCGATAAAAGGCGGCAGCAAGCGCTCCTTCATGCCACGAGCTACTTCTCTGGCAGCGGCTTCAGCGTGACCGTCTTCTTCGGCGTCAGGGCGGTTGCCGTAGCCGTCCTCAAAGTCAATCCTAAAGTCCTCCACCGCCTCGCGCTTGAGTTTTTCTCTGACACGCTCATAGACTGTGTAGCTGAGCCAGGCCCGGCCTGCTTTGCCTTTAGCGGGTTGCTTACCGTTAGACAATTCTTTTGCCAGAGCAGCTATTTTTTCGTCTTTTGTCGGCAGGTCTTCATGACCAGGCAGTGAGAGCGCTCTAGCAAAGACAGCAAAGTTTGGCGCATACTCGTCTAGATTAGCCAGCGCCAGGGCGCCGAGCTTTTGAGCGGACTCCGCTTTAAATAGTTGTGCGCCACCATATACAGTGTGGATCGGCTGTCTGGCTGGCGAGTCTCCAGGATAAAAGCGGTTAAAAGCCAGATTGGCTTGTCCTAGCTTGGCAAAAAGGGCTTCGGTGTTGACCTCTGGCAGACTGACTTTCATCTATTTAACTCCGTATCTTAGACAGCGATTTATAACTTTGTTTGTATTTCTATTGCGACTACAACTGCCAGGGCACAGGAATACTTGAGGGTACCCGTGACTGGCCTCAACTACCCCGGTAAGTCGAGTAACCATAGGGACTGAGTAAAAGCGGCACATGGTAGTGCTCATCTGCATTTACTATCTCAAAGACGATTTTGACATAGGGGTAAAATCCACTTGTATCAATAGACGCAAAATACTTACTGGTCTCAAATGTTAGCCTGTACATACCAGGTTTATTGGTCCAGTCCGCCGGGACAAGGTCAGCACATCTGCCATCACTATTAGTGGCGCCATGACCGACCTCGGTCCAACCTTTTTGCGCGTCTTTGTGCTCCAGCACTATTGCTACACCCTGGGCTGGTTTGCCCTTAGCTGTGTCCAGTACGTGAGTAGTAATCTTGCTCATGAGAGTAATTTTTCCAATCTTATCCGTGTGATTTTGTTTTGCTCGTGCATTGCATCCCTGATCTCGTGGGCTGGCTCGTGTTTAAGCCGCTCTTGCAACAGAGTTAGCATCTGATCAGCGCTCTTACCTGTGGCGCAGACGATAAATATATAGCCAAACTTTTGCTCGTAGTCGCTGTTGCCCTTTGCCAGAGCCTGGAGGACATCCTCGCTGGCTGAGGCTACGCCTTTTTGCTCGCCCTGAGCCCAGTCACTTGTGCTGGCAAACTTAGCCCTGATACTGTCCAAATCGCCTATTTTAGGATGGTGGGCAAAAGCTTCCTGCCAGTCGTCAGCGGCTAGATATTGCCAGACATCGTCTGAGCAAGTCAGCAACTCATCAACGCTTTTAAACGGACGAGCAGCAATCATCTGCTCGACCCATCTGGAGCTACCACAGCAGCGTGTTAACTCTGCTTTGAGTTGATCCACTGTCATATTGTTAAACTGATCCAGATCCATGCCTATCATTCCGCAAAAGCGCGCTGGCAGTGCACCCTGAGGCGCGCTACACCACCATCTGGATAGATATTGAGTCTGACATGGGTGATTTTGCCGATGTCGACGACTTCTTTGTCATAGTGATGTTGCTTATCTGCTTGCAGCTTGGTTTGCGGCAATATCTCCTGCCAGGTAGCATGCTGCCAGTTGAGATTGTCGATATCCACATCCGGTGAGTAACAGCCGTCCACTGAGCAGCTATCGGGATAGTTGCCGATATGCCAGGCGGTGTCTACTTCTAGTTTTTTACAGATACCGATATGACCGAGCTTGACTATCACCCAGTCAAATCCAGGTCCCCGCTTACGTCTTGTCTCCCAGGCATCACCCATATTTTGACCGCGACCAGGCATGATCAAGTTTTGCATGTTGCCAAAAAACATATCATTGCAAGCCACGACCATACCACCAGACTCCACATGGGCCAGGTCCAGCAATGCGTCAGGCTTGACGCCAGACCAGTCGGGGATAACATCACCGTAGACTTTGAGCCGAGCCACACCACCATCGGGATAGATATTGAGCCTGACATGGGTCCAGCGTGTGCTACTGGATACAGCAAAGAGATTTTGTGAGCCCGGCGCCAGAGGCGAGCGCGGTACTATTTCCACCCAGTTGGCAGAGGCAGCGAGTTTGTCACCGCTCTCATTAGCCGGAGCGATACAAGCCTCTAGAGAGGCATAAGGAGGGTGATTGCCCAGGAAATGATTGGTATCAATGTCGACACCACGGATAACACCAGGTAAACCGAGCTTGATGATACACCAGTCATGTCCAGGCTGGCGCTTACGGCGGCTCTCCCAGCCATCCATCCACTTGCCGTTTTTGGTGTATTTATCTGGGATAAAAATGCCGCGCCCAGGCTTGAGCAAGTTCTCTTTTTCTGCAAAAAATTCATCGCTACAGCTAAGAGCCTTGCCGCCCAGCTTTTCGGTGGCGAGATCAATTGTGCCACTAAAAGCCGACGCTTCAAGAATGGACGTTTGCATTTGTATACGCTCCCTTGTTTGTATCCAAAATAGCCTTGCCTAGTGGCTGGTCAGCAAACTGACCATGGTCATACACTTTATTGCCGCGCACATAGGTCTCCAGTACTTTGCCCTGCCAATTGCGCCCCATATGTGGTGTCAATTTATGACGGTGGTGGATCATTGACTGATCAAGAGTAAAGGTCTGATCAGGCGCAAAGACCACTATATCGGCGTCATGCCCGGGCTCTAGCGAGCCTTTGACGCTATCTATGCCGAGAAACTTTGCCGGACCATAGCTCATCCATCTGCTCACATCACTCAAACTGTAGCCGCGGCGCCTGGCCTCGGTCCAGATTGCGGGCAAGCCCAGCTGCAGCGACGATATGCCACCCCAGGCTCTGTCAAAATTGCCCTCAGCAAGCAGCTTAAGCTCAGGTGCACAGGGAGAGTGATCCGAGACGATAAAGTCTATCGTGCCGTCCTTAAGTCCTTGCCAGAGTTTATCGGAGTTTTCGCGCTCACGTATCGGTGGCGTGCACTTAAACGCGGTGTTGCCGTCGGGCACATCCTCTGCTGCCAGAGTGAGATAGTGAGGACAAGTCTCAGTGGTGATTCTGAGCCCCTCTGCTTTTGCTTTAGCTATCAGTGGCAATGCGTCCGATGAGGACAGATGGACTATATGGACGCGACAGCCAAACTCTCGGCATAGCTCGATCATCAGTTTTATCGCTTCGTTTTCCCATTCTCTGGGGCGTGACGCTAAAAAGTTGGCATACTTGTGCGGCTCATCAGTTAGAGGTTTGTGATTGACTCCATGGGATAGATCTAGCTCTGCGTGCACCAGCAGGGGCAGTCCTTGCTTAGCAAGGATAGGCATGCTCTGCTCCAGGTCTGGGCGCTCCACATTGGGGAAGTCATCGATACCAGAATGAATCAAAAAGCATTTGAAGCCCATCACACCCTGACGCATCATCTTATCGAGTTCACTGGCGTTGCCGGGCACCACACCGCCCCAAAAACAAATATCAATCCAGATACGCCCGGCAATGTGTCTGAGTTTTTCGTCAAAAGCAGCTGATGATGTTGTAACCGGAATACAATTGAGTGGCATATCAGTCAAAGTAGTGATACCACCAGCGGCGGCAGCACGGGTGGCTGTATCAAAACCTTCCCACTCGGTACGCCCTGGCTCATTGATATGGACATGGCTATCCACCAGCCCCGACATCACGACATTGTCACCAACATCGTGGACTGCGTAGCCAGCAGGTATCGCATCATCTTGGACTATATCCACTATTTTGCCGTCTTTGATAAGCACGCAAGCGCTAACCAACTCGCCGTTACGCAATAGACTTTTGGTTTTGATAGCAAAGGGAGTGCCCATGGCATTACTCTCCTCTTGAGACTGTGCCTGAGATTAGACCAAAAGGCTCATCGATAGGATAAAAGATCTCGTTCTTGTTTTTTTGACCAAAGGGCTCAAGGTTAAACATGATGCGGTGCTGATTGGGCATGAGGATAGTGATCTCATCAATCTCTGGTATTTGCGAGATTACTCTGTCACCCATTTGATAGAGCGTCTGCTGCACCGCCATGCTCTCATGGGTAGCAAAGACATCTAGCAATATGTCATACACTTTTTTGTGAGCACTATTATAAAAGTCGCTATCAGCGTCAGCACTGGCACTACCATAGACCCAGTTGGCGTCGATGCTTGTACCCATGATGCGGTCTTTGGTCTCTGGCAAAGTAGTGTATTCGTCTCTGACAAAGCCCCAAAATTGGGAGTTTGTGGTCTTAGCCACCTGCAAACTGGTAATGGAGCTTTGCACTGTAAAAGTGTCACCATCACACATCACTGTGGTCGCTCTCTTTTGCTGACCACCACTGACAAAAGCGTGCGGATGCGGTTTACCATCTATCGGGATGCGCACCCAGAGGTCTTCTACGATGTTTACGACAGATTGTTTGACCTGCTCGTATTTATCGAGGAAGTGCTTAGCTAGAACAATCGCAAAGCTCTCGATACTATCCAGCGGATGGCTGGCAGCCAGCACATAGACTGCATTTTTCATCGAATCAGTAGCGATAATGCTCTTGTTGTCGCCATCGATATAAGATGACTCAAAAGCACCTTCTAACTCAACATTGACAGTCAGCTCTTTTAGCTCCTGCCTATCTGGGTGTCTGATAACCTTTGTCAGGCGCACACCGGATTTACCATAGGCATTGTGAGAGAGTTGACTGGCTCTGGACTGGGACCTGGCGGCACTGGTACTCATATTTGACCCGTATGCGATAGATATCCGACCTGGGACTCCAAGCATATAATTGTCTCATTATCGACCACCACTTGGCTTTTATCAGGACAATTTTTACCTCTATGGGTATAAGGCAAAAACCAGGGTGACGTGATGCTAAAGAGAGCAGGGTTAGCCTTAACGATTTTGACGACAGTGATTTTAGCTGCCACTGGCTTTGCTACTGTCGCTGTAGCAAGCCCAGCCGTAAGCCCCCAGGTGGCTGCCTGTCTAGCCCGAGCGCGCTCCGATTTGAGACGCAATAATTTTAGACCTTGTCTGCGCAACTGCAATGACGCTATCAAGCTTGATCCTAAATGCGGTGATGCCTATGTCTACAAAGGCTACGCCTTGCACGGTCTAGAAGACTACAAAGGCTCAGCTCTAGCGTTTAAAACAGGTCTGGATTTGCTGCCAAACTATGGCAAAGGCTCAAAGTTCATAGCAAACTTTGGCGACAACTGGACCTATCACAACTTTGCTCAGACTACTTTTCAAAGCGGGGATCCCCAGGGTGCGCTCAAAATAATCCAAAAGACAATACCACTCTGCACCAACCCCCATCTGCTCTACGAGGACCGCTCCACTATCTATGTCACCCTCAATCAATATGACAAAGCGCTTGTAGATATCAATAAAGCCATTGCCCTTAAATCCAACGAACCTCATCACTACGAGTGCAGAGCCAGGATTTACGAGCATACGAAACAGTACAAGCTCGAAATAGCTGATTTGACAAAATCTCTCAGTATGCTTGCCCATCCCGACGCGATAGTACTGAGACGCCGCGGCGATGCTTACAAAGCACTCGGTGATTTAAAACAGGCTAAAGCCGATTACGATGCAGCCAGCGAGGAAGATTTTTAGACTTGATTAACAGCTCTTGGTGCGACCATTGATGATTCCGGCAGGCTACAACATCAGAAGCATAGCCAAGCCTGATTGGCTTAAAGCTCCACAGATTACCGAGGTCTTTTGGCGGGGGGGGGGGGGGGGGCCGGGGTTTCCGGTTTCTTTTGAAGTTGGGGGGCTTTGTGGTTTTTTTGGTGTGGGGGCGCGGGGGGGGGCGGGGGCGGGCACCAATTTTTGTTTTTGTCCCACGCCTCCTTTTTTTTTTTTGGGGGGCGGGGGGGGGGGGCGGGGGGGGGGCGCCCGGGGGGCCCCCCCCTACTTTGATATTGGCAGAGATGCTCTGCTAACTGGTGCATTTCATGGCAAAGAACCTGGACCTTACAGAATTTTATCGGTGTCTCTAACTGAAAAATTTTGACAGGTTTGGAACTCAAAATTTCAGACAATAACAAAGATTGCTAAATTGTGTTATTGTGATTTTATATTTCAGTTGAGGTCTGCCAGATGAACGTGTCATTAACCCCAGAGCTTGAGAAATTGATAAATGAAAAAGTTGAAAGTGGACTGTTCAATTCTGCCAGCGAAGTGATACGAGCTGGACTCAGACTGCTTATTGAACAAGACGAACTTAAGCAAATAAGGTTCGAAACTCTAAAAGCTGATCTCAGAGCTGGCTTGGATCAGGAAGCCAAAGGCGATATCGTGTCTGGCGAGGAAACATTTAAAAAGCTACGCAACAAGCGGAAAACAACCTAAGCGTGACGTATTTTCAGCTTACTCATTTGGCTGCTTCTGACTTAGAAGATATTTTTGATCAGATTGCCGCTGATAACGAAACTGCGGCCAAGAGACTTATTGCGACCTTAGAGGTGCGCTGTAAAAGCCTGGCCTCGATGCCCAATCAAGGACGTCAGAGAGAAGAGTTATTTCCAGGTTTGCGAAGTGTCGCAGTTGGCAATTACATAATTTTCTATAAACCGACTTCCTATGGAGTAGTCATAATTCGAGTTCTACATGCTAAAAGAGATTCAGAAAAATTCTTCTCTGACTAAGATCGCCCCACTGAGCTTAGTCCTGATTGAAAGAGAGTCAGACTAACTCACGTGGCAATTTGCTTCTCTCAAGCGAGAATGGAGATAGTGACGCCCGGATGAGTCTTCCTTTTTACCCATCCATATCTCTTTTGTACCTGGCACTTGCTCAATGCGCAGACCTTGCGATTTGAGCTTTTCGTTGGCACCAGCTAGCACGTCATCCATGTCTTTAGATGGCACTTTGTTGATGGATTCTTGCAACTTTTTGAAGTTTTCTTCGTTGTTAGGGTTGTTGCCAATGCCTTTTGAGTAATCTTCAGCGCCTTTAGCAATGCTGTCGACATTCCTTTTATTCTCATCATTCAAATCAGTTGGCGCCGGTCTTTCTGGGCTGGTTAAGGCATCTCTGGCAGCACCAAGATAAGCCTTTGGTGTCAATTCTGGCGCGCGACCACTGCCATCCATTGGTTTATGGCTTGGCTCGCAAGCGTCATAACCAGAGATAGGATGCTCGGCAAAATTGAGGCTCGGTTTTTCCTGGGACATATGGTCATTCATAATCCTGGGAGTTATGGTGACCGAATAATTGCTCATATCTTCGTTGTTAACGAGCGGTTTGGTATTGTCTGACGGTGAGGCTACGTTGCGCTCGGGAGCTGTGTCAGCTTCCATAGAACTATTTGCCATAAGAAAACTCCAGTTATGGATTTGGGGGAGAGCACCATTGATTGAGTGGTGTGGCTGGCAATATAGCCAACACAATGTGAAAGCCCCGTGAAAGTCCACAGAGCCATCTCAAAATCGCTATTCGTTTGCCCTTATTTGTCTACTCGCTAATCTTTATCCGCGCCGGTAAGTCTCATTGCCGGACTAAATCTCCGATTCTCACCGAGATTTCCCATCCAGATCTCACCACTGCCTGACACTTGAACAATACGCAGACCATACTTATCTAGATCGAGATTGGCAGCCACAAGTATTGCCTCAAGCTCCAGAGTTGATGCTATCTGGACACTATCTTTTAGTCGCTTGCTGGCGGACTCTGTTTGACTGATGCGGTCGACAAAATTACTGGCATCAAAAGGCTTATCCATAATCTCTTTGTAGGCAATAGCAGCTTGGGCAATCTGCGCGGCAAGCTCTCTGTACTCAATGCTAATCGCGTCATTTAGTGGTTTTTCGCGTCCATTGAGAGCGCTGCTGATGTCACCGAGATATGGGCATGTCTTAAGCTTGTAGCTCTGCCCCCTTTACCTGTGCACTACCCTGCGGTGCTCCAGTCAATGATGCGCCTGTCGAGGCTGGCTGGTTTTGCGGAGCGGGATACTGATGAGTGGCGTCATAGCCGGCGATTGTATTTTGCATAAAGTCCAGTATGGCTGGTCGACCCGTAGCACTGACACGAATGCCCCGAGCAAACTCTGGCGTGGCTACGACAGCTGTACCGGAGCCCACGTCTGCCCCACCAGCCACAGCCTGGCTGCTTGATTGATCAGGCACAGTACTGCCTGAGTTGTCGTTTGGCATAGTAAGGTCCGGGTCTCCAGAGAGGCAAAATCAAACTTATCTTCAGCTCACACTATATGCCCTCAAATGTGAAAGCCCCGTGAAATTGTCACAGGGCTTTTCAAGTTTTTTGAATTTGTCGCCAGAGCGAGATTTACGAGACAGAGCCGCTTTTAAGCTTCGCCGTCTTCATCGGGTGCGACAAAATCATCATCATCGTCATGCTCTTCGTGTTTGTGAGATTCGCCATCAGGCAAACCCTTAAAGCTGATTACGATATGACGCTCTTCGCCTTCGCCTTCGCTCTCTGAGGCTAGCTCAGGGAAGTTTTCTTGGAGATAGTTATGCACCAGACGACGGTCATATGCAGTCATCGGCAATAGTGGGAAGCGCTCGGAATCACCATTGAGAACAGCGACAGCGCCTCTTTTAGCACCGTCTTCGAGGGTGCGACGACGACGTCCACGATAGTCGCAAACATCAACGATAAAGTGAGATCTATCAAGAGTCTTGCTTTTGACCATCTGACGCACTACAAACTGCAAAGACTCCAGGGTCTGGCCGTTTTTGCCTATTAAAATGCGGGCATCATCAGACTTGCAATCGATGCGATAGCAGGTTGTGCTGTCATCTACATCTTCTTGTACTACCGCGGCTTCAATATCGAGGATTGCCAAAATCTTCTCGAGATAATCTTTAGCGGTATCTTCAAATTGGCTTAGATTCATGGGTTACTTCTTCTTTTTCTTCTTGGATTTATCTTTGGCCACCATCTCGCCTTTTTCAGCGAGCTTATCCGCATCGAATTTGATCTTAGCGCCGCCATCAGCCGCACTGGGCTTGTTGCGCGGGGCAGAACCGATATCGATAACTTTTGCATTAGCGCCAGCACCACCGCCACTAGTCACAGGCATTGGGCTGTCGGCATCAGGGTTGATAAAGTCATCAGGCGATGTACGCATGATGAGCCAGGTCTGGAATGTCTGCACAAGACTGGAAACCAGCATGTAGAGAAATACGCCAGCAGGCAGGGGAATCATGACAAAGCTTGCAGACATAACTATCGGCATGTACTTCATCGAGTCAGCCATAACACGCTGTTGCTCATCCATCTCAGCGGGGTCTTTTGGACCAGCCATAGTGAGCTTGGACGAGAGGTACATAGTGACGCCAAACAAAATGATCATAAAGAGCAAGTCAAAATTTTGTGGCTTGAGGAGCTCTAGATAGACAGCCTTTTTACCCAGTGAATTGATAAAGAGGAAAGAATCGTTTTTGGCGATACCAGTAACGATTGCTTCGACTTTGTAGTCACCCTTCTTCAAAAATGTGGCGTGGCCTTCTTCATCAATTACGGCTTCTTCCGCGGCAGCGAGTTTACCGTTGCCTGATTTGACTTCCCATTTGACCTTAAAGTCAGCTGGCAGTGTGCCTTCTACAGCTCTTGTACCAAAATCAATCTTGTCGCCTGGCAAGGTTGTAGCTTCGCCAGGAAAAACAACTACTTTGGATACTTTGCCATCAGCACTGACATAGGGGCTGTTTGAGCCGGAGACTTCTTTGCGGTCGCGCTTAGCATCAGCTTTGGCTTCGATGACATGGACTGTCACGTCGACTGGTTTGTCGCCAAAGGGAGGACCGTTAAAAGTACTAAACAGCGCCAACAGGATTGGCAGCTGAATCAGCATAGGCAAGCAGCCACCAACTGGGTTGGCTTTGTTGGCAGCGTAAAGCGCGACCATCTTGCGCTGTAATTCTTGTGGATCGTCTTTGTATTTCTTCTGCAACTCTTTGAGTGCAGGAGAGAGCTTTTGCATTTTTTGCATGCTCTTTGTGGACTTGGAGACGAGAGGCCAGACAGCAACTCTTACGGCAAGAGTCAAAAGGATGATGGCCAAACCATAGCTATGAGTCGCTTTTGCACAATACTGCAAAAAGGGAATCATCATGCCATATGTAATAAAGTCCACGCGTCGGTTACCTCAGCTAACTATCATGCGCAACATGTGCACACACGCCTACTTGATGCAGGCTAAATTTTGCAGGCACATCATCCACTCCGCCATCGTGCCATGGATGACATTTGCACAATCGGACTAGACCCAATACCAAACCCTTTAAAAAGCCAAAGCGCTTGATACTGTCAGCAGTATATTGTGAACAAGTTGGATAAAACCTGCATGATGGGCGTCTCAACAAGCGCGTCCGTTGATAAAGCCAGATCAGCGCCAGTGCCACTCTTGACATTAAGCTAATGCTGCCACTTTTTTTGGATTGAGAGACTATTTTGTTCATCTACTGATTTTGATGATGTTTGATTTATTGAGGGCGGCCAAAACGCTTATTAGCTTTGAGTAAACACTCTCTTACTGAGCCTTTTACTTCGTCAAACGGTACAGTTAGTGTACTCGGATTGATGACAAAGACCAGTGCATACCAGCTTCCTGCGCCTGCTTCCAGTTGTTGCAACAATTCTGGCTCGCTGCGCACTGCCCGGTAAGCCTCTCTCACTCTACGTTTACAGCGATTGCGCTTACATGCGCTCTTAAGTACTTTCTTAGCTATTGCAAAACCCACTAATAATCTTAGCGGGGTCTTAACTTGTACACCGGCGTTAAGTGCAATGGCGCTCTCAGGAGCAGAAATTGACTGGTCGCGATTGTTACGTTTGTTTGTTTGGTGCTTTGGTTTAAACCGATGCAATACATATAGAGTCAAACAACCCGAGGCTACAGTGCGCCTGGCGGTGTATGCACGACTAAATACGCTTGACTTTTTAGCACGCTCACTGGCTGGCAGCAAAGCCTAAGCAACTACACGGATAGGCGGTAGCGGCCTTTAGCACGACGAGCTTTGATAATTTTTTGACCAGATTTGGTAGACATTCTCTTCAGAAAGCCACTGCCTTTTTTGGCTTTGCTGGTAGATCCTCTCAGTGTTCTTTTCATGACCTGACAAACTCCTGACCTAAACTCAAGTAAAAATCTTTTCGACGAAAAATGCTGGTGTACTATCGAAAGAATAGCTATGCTATCATCTCTTGCAAATACTTCGAGACGTCTGCCTCACCAGCGGACTAAAAATTTACGAATAAAAGCTCACTTAGAGACCATCAAGGTGAGTGCTATTTCACATTGCTGACTTTTGGGTCACTTCAGTGAGATCGCTTCCTATTAACAACATGGAAACATTTTTGATGTATCCATGGCTTCGGCAACCAATGGCTCAAGACATTCGTATAAGACGCATGCCAAGCCAGCAATTTGTTGCCTAATAACTTGCACTCTCCAAATCGCACACACCATATTGTGCATACCACCACGGACCAACCTTACAGATGACAAACTCCGAAGCAGAAGACGTACGCCTCCTCAAGTCAAATCGCGATATATGGAGAGAGGCCAAACTACTCTTGGAGAAAAACATGAGCCAGCCCAGCTTTGAGAGCTGGATTAGACCGGCTCAATTGACTGAATATAACCAGGGTGAAGCCACACTGGCAGTTAGCAACGAATTTATGCGCACGATGATCACCAACAACTATGTTGGTGCTGTCAGTGAAGCGATTGCTCAATGCACTGGCCAAAAGGTCTCAATCAAGGTCATAGTGGACGGTTCAGTCAAAGCCGAAACATACACTGCCACCATAGCCAGTATCACTCAGGAACCCTCAGACCATACTGCGCAAGCAAATCCAGACTTGCATCATCTATCTGCATCCTACCAGGCAAGCCCTTTTGACAGGTCTGGCGCAGGCGATAGCGCCAATTACAACAACAATGCCATAAACAACTCAGCTGCCAACTCAACCGGTGGTCCCGGCTATAGTTATGGCAGTAGCCCTGGTCACAACCTCACTGACAGTCAATTGCCGATGGTCCATACCAGCGCCAGAGTGCCAGATGCCATCACTGCCAAGAGCAATCTCAACCCCAAGTACATCTTTGATACTTTTGTAGTTGGCGCCCACAACAGATTTAGCCATTCTGCCGCACTTGCTGTAGCGCAGAGGCCGGGTCAGGCATATAACCCACTCTTTATATATGGTGGAGTTGGTCTGGGTAAGACGCATATCATGCATGCCATTGGTCATGACATTTTGCGCCGCAATCCCAACTCTGTAGTGCGCTACATCAGCTGTGAAAAATTCACCAATGAGCTAATCAACTCCATTCGCGACGATCGCATGCAAGACTTTCGTAAGCGCTACAGGCAGGTTAACGTCCTCTTAGTTGATGATATCCAGTTTCTCAAAGGCAAAGAGAGTACTCAAGAAGAGTTTTTCCATACATTCAATGCCTTAAGAGATAACGGCGCTCAAATTGTGCTGTCCTCAGATAGACCACCCAAAGCCATTAGCCACCTCGAGGAGCGTCTCAGAAGCCGCTTTGAATGGGGACTTATATCAGACATCCAGGCGCCGGATCTCGAGACCCGCATGGCTATCCTGCGCAAAAAGTGCGAAGCCGAGAATATGCGCATCGAAGACGATGCCATTGAATACATCGCCACTTTGTTTACAAGCAATATCCGTGAGCTGGAAGGCGCTCTAATCCGCGCTAACGCCTATGGCAGTCTGACCGGAGAGACTCTAACCATTTCCTCTCTCTCGGGCATGCTACAGCCCACAGCGCCTCACGATAAAGTGAAGGTGACAGTCACTATCGATCGCATTATCCAGACAGTGGCATCGCATTTTAGAGTTGAGCCCAGCGAATTGCGTTCAGCAAAGCGTAGTCATGACCTCGCTCTGCCCAGACACGTTGCCATGTACCTGGCTCACGATTTGATTAAAATGAGTTTTCCTAGAATCGGCGAAGCCTTTGGTAACCGCAAACATACATCTGCTCTATATGCACATAGCAGAATCAAAGAGCTGTTGCCCAAAGACCCCAGCCTGTCACAGTCGGTCAAGCAAATCACAAGCCAGTTGGCTGATTAAGTGCCTGTTCAAAACTTGTTCAAATCGTGTTTTAAGCTTGTAGGCGCTCTGTGCAAACCCCACCACTTGGCGTATATACAGCATTTAATTTTGGACAAGCCAGCAACAAGTTATCTACAGGGGTTAATCGGACAGAGCTAACGATTGATGAGTTATCTACAAAAAATGGCTTGCACTGCTACTTCTATATTACTTAATTTATAAAACAAACAAGAGCAGCAATAACGGAGATGGCTTGCACTCTCAAAACCGACCACCTGAAAAGGCGTTGAAATAATTGGCGCATAGCGATAACCTTTAGAGCACAGTCAAGTTCAGCGGCACATTTCCAATTTAACTCCGGATCTGTTCCTTTTATATACACAAAAGACCCGTTGTTAATATCGATTTTGCTCCAAACAAGCAAAAGCCAGACGGGACAAACTTTTAGAGGTTTAGCTATGCACTTTGCAGTACAAAAGGACGTTCTGGTCAAAGCTCTCAAGGATGTCACCAGCGCCCTTGCCACTCGGGTAGTTCAGCCCATCTTGAGCAACGTACTGGTACAGAGCGTGGATGAGACCGCTGTTAAGTTTCACGGTACTGACATGGACCTGACTATCGAGACCAAGACATCTGCTGTGGTCTACACCCAGGGCTCAATCACACTGCCTGGTAAAAAGCTTTTAGAAATCGTCTCAAAACTGCCTAACGACCTGGTTTCTTTTCAGGTCAACAAAGAGACATATGAGACCACTGTCACCTGCAAGCGCTCCAAGTTCAGCATTTCTGGCTTGCCAGCTGACGATTTTCCCAAGACAACCGAAGTACGTAGCAAAGACGGCTTCCTCATGCCAAGCGATGTCCTCAAAAAGAGCATCATGCAAACAGCCTTTGCAGCAGCTAGCTTTGACACCTCCAGCATCCTCGGTGGCGTTTATCTCGTTATCGACCAGGGCAACTTTGAGTGCACAGCTACTGACGGCTCACGTCTGGCTCACAGATTCGAAAACTCAATATCGCTGTCCCGGCAGCCAGCCGTACTGAAGGCGAAGTTGAAGCTGAAGGCGAAAGCAAGTCAGCTACAGCCACTTTAGAAAAACCAGCCAGCCTGCGCGCCATCATCCCAGCTAAAGCTTGCGGCGAAATCGTCAAAGTACTCGACTCTCAAGAAGCCAACAAAGAAGTGAGAGTAGCTGTTATCAACGGTCAAATAACATTTGAGACCGAGACCCATCATCTCTCCACAAGACTAATCAGTGGTGAATACCCTCGCTATCAAGAGCTTTTTCCCAAGGACTTTACTCACCTGGTCTCCTTTAACCGCGAAGAGTTGATGCAAGCCATTGACCGCGTAGCTGTCATGTCAGACGATCGCACTCACCTGGTCAAATTGCATTTTGAGCCAGATACAGTCCAGATCTCAGCCAATACCCCAGACGTCGGTCGCGCTCAAGAAGAAGTCTCTATCGCACTCGAAGGCGAATCAATCGATATCGCCGTCAACGTGCGCTATCTCACTGATGTGCTACAAAGACTGGGAGTGCCCGAAGTCAAACTGGAAATGACCGGTGCTCTCAAGCCACTGATCATCAAGGGTGTAGGCGATGAGACCTACAAGTATCTGCTCATGCCAGTGCAAGCTAAATAGGAAAATCCATGGCTAAGACTTTGCTCCAAATGTTGAGTGTGCCCCAGGAGGCATCTCGCTTATCTGACAGTGCTCTGGTCATAATCGATGCCCAAAAAGAGTATCAAGACGGCAAACTACCCCTCAGTGGTTTTCAGTTTGCTGTAGAAGAAATCAAAACGCTTTTAGAGCGTGCTCGTAAGCAAAATGTACCTGTTTGGTTTGTAAGACATCAGACCAGAGCAGGCGCTGCTATCTTTGATCCTGGTACCCAGGGCTTTCAGATAGTGGACGAGTTAAAGCCAAAATCAAACGAGTTTGTCCTGGATAAGACCCATCCCAGCGCATTTGTGGATACTAATTTTAAGACTCAGCTCGACGCAGCAGACATCAAGCAACTTATTGTCACTGGCTTTATGACTCATGCTTGCATTTCTGCCAGCGTGCGCTCAGCCAGTGCCCTGGGTTATGGTGTCACTGTAGTTGCTGACGCTTGCGCTACTCGCGACCTGCCAGACGCCACAGGGACCGGTGTTGTAGCTGCCAGTGCAATACACAAAGCTACTCTGGCTGCGCTCAATGATGTCTTTGCCACAATTGTATCGTCGCAAGCCGATATCAAAGACTGATTTTTAAACAAGTCCAAAAAACAGAGGAGAAGTGGTGGATCGCTTAGAGATAAAACGAGCCAACGATATGCACGTGCATCTGCGTCAGGACGATATGCTCGCTCAGGTCTTGCCACACACTATTGCACAGTGTGCTCACGCTCTGGTCATGCCTAATATCACACCGGCTGTTTTGACCGCAGATGATCTGGTCGCTTACAGACAATCTATTTTGGCTTTGCTACCAGATGGCAGCACGTTTAAGCCGCTCATGACTTTTAAGGTGGCTCCCACTACCAGCCCTGCCGAGATAAGTAAGCTCAAAGCTCAAGGAGCAGTGGCAGGCAAGCTTTATCCAGAGGGTGTCACTACTAACTCTGAGGGTGGAGTGACTGACTTTAAAGCCCTTTATCCAGTCTATGAGGCCATGCAAGAGGCTGGGCTGGTGCTTTGCTTGCATGGCGAAATGCCTGGTGTTTTTTCGCTTGATAGAGAGAGCAAATTTTTAGCTGTATTGCGCGACATAGCCAGTCGCTTTGCTGACTTGCGTATTGTCCTTGAGCACGCGACTACTGCTGAAGCCATTGATTGCGTTAGTGAGCTACCGGCTAACGTCGCCTGTACTCTCACTGTGCACCATCTCTATCTCACACTCGATGATGTTATTGGCGATAGACTCAATCCCCATGCTTTTTGCAAGCCTGTAGCTAAGCGTCCTGAGGATAGAGATGCTCTGGTAGCAGCTGCACTTAGTGGCAATGGCAAATTCTTTTTGGGCTCAGATAGTGCACCGCATACAGTAGCAAACAAAGAGTGTGCCTGCGGAGCTGCTGGTGTTTATACCGCTCCTGTACTGATGCCAGCGCTATTAGAACTATTTGAAAAACATTGCAAGCTTGAGCTTTTAGAAGCTTTTACTTCTGGCTTTGCCGCTAAGTTTTATGGATTACCAGAGCATAAAGAGACAATTGTCTTAGTGCAAAAATCCTGGACAGTGCCAGAGCAGTATGGCGACGATAAATCTGGATTCAGTGTCAAACCATTTCTTGCCGGCAAGACACTGCGTTGGCAGGTTGGATAAATGTTTGTTTTAACCAAAAACTAGGTCAATAAGAGGACTTTGATGAAATTAACTGGTCCCATCACCTTACTTTTGGCGGCCCTTTGTATTGCAAACTCATGCTTTGCCAATTGTCCTTTGCCAGATCCAGAAAAAGAAAACGCGATTCATTACAGAAATGGCTATGCCACTTACCTCGATCCAAATGATCAAGCATTGCATTTTTACCTCAATGTAGTCACTAGCGGAACAGGCTATTTAGTCGATCTAGAACCTTATAGCAGAGGCATTGTCAGCCCCTATCGCAATGAAGTGGCGCCAGCATGGCTTACGGAAGATCAATGCAAAGGGAATATAGCTTGGACCAAATTGCAGCGATCTGTGGCAGCCAGGTTATGGGGTAAAGAGAAAAAAATTGCTGTTCCTGGCGCCTTACCAGTGGGCTTTTGGACTTTTGATGTGCCTGCGAGATTGAATGGAGAAAGCAATATCTATCATCTCGACTTTTACATTGATGAGAACACAGATTGTCCTTACATGTATAGGGTCAGGGGAATTGGTATCACTGATGCGAAATTTATATTTCCACCAAAGCCATAGTCCTCTTTTGCATCAGGTGGAAAAGCTGATCAATTGGTAGTTTAGTGTTATTCAACTCCGGCACGTAATCCAGCGAGAGTCATGTCAATCATGCCATCTGCGTATTTGCGCAGTGTCGCCTCGGTAAATGCTCCTGGATCCCGCGCTTTTAGTCTGTCATAAGGGGGAAAAAGGGCGGCAAGTAGATAGCAAATCAATTCGCCTTTAAAAAGATAGTCGTTCAAAGCCTTAACCGGTGGAATCTCTTTGTTTTTGGCGGCCTTCTCAAGCAAAAAAGCTATTTGCAAAAAAATAGCACCCTGGAAATTGATAATCTCAGCCATTATTGATGGATTGGCAGAAGCTATTACTTGAGGGCTGTGCAGCTGGCCATTGGCTATTGACCAGTAAGACATGACGTGTCCGTATAAAAGCTCCCGCAGTACATCAAGATAAGGGGCTTTGGCATCTTTGACCAACTGATTTATGCGCTCTAGCTCGCGGTTAGTAAATTGCTGGACAACAGCTACAAGAATTGCCTCTTTGTTTTGAAATTCAAGATAGACAGAACCTTTGCTGATTGATGCCCGATCGGCAATATCGTCTACTGTGGTTTTTTCAAAGCCGTAGTAGCCAAATAGCCAGGTTGCTGCTTCCAGAATTTTTTCACGTCTAGTTAGGTTCATTTTTGTCTCCTGCACAATTTTACAATTAACGAATAAAGGATTGACTACATTCGTATAATCAGTCAAACTTAAAAAGTCGGTACAGTTACTTTGCTGCCATTAACGGTAGCTGGAGGTGTTATGTTTTCCCAAAGATTGAGCAACGGCGCTAGCAAGTGCATTAGTCCGGTTCTGGCATGCGCCCTGGCCCTGGCGCCGATGGTTGGCGCTATTGCTGGTCCTGGATGTTGCGACAAAAGGTCAGATTCAAAAGCTGATGCCGCTCAAAAAGATATAGTCGATACTGCCGTTTCCGCTGGTAAGTTCAATACTCTAGCTAAGGCTCTGGGTGAGGCTGGCTTGGTAGATACACTCAAGGGCAAAGGACCATTCACGGTCTTCGCTCCAGATGATGCTGCTTTTGCAAAGGTACCTGCTGATGCACTAAACGCACTCCTTGCAGACAAAGCAAAACTGACCAAAGTTTTGACATACCATGTTGTTAGCGGTGAGGTTTTAGCCAAAAAGGTAGTTAAGCTAAAATCAGCCAAGACGCTCGAGGGTTCTGACGTTGCAATCAAGACTACAGACGGCAAAGTGGTCGTAGGCGACGCCAATGTCACAGCCACAGACATCAAATGCTCTAACGGTGTCATTCATGTGATTGATAAGGTCTTGATGCCTCAATAAGGGTATCAATGGAGGCCGACAGTCTCAGCTGTCGGCCTCTACCTTAAGCTCTACTGTTCAATAATCTACTTCGGGCAAAAAACATTGAAGAACAAAAAAACTCTATCAATTCTACTTGCCTTGCTTGCACTACCACTATATGCTGCCAGCTCATTTGCGCAGCAGTCCAATCAGTCCGTTAATGGTCTAAATGTCCAAAAAGTTAGACCGTCAGCGAGGAAGGTCAGTGCCATGCCAATTGCTCATATCGAGAAGAGGGGTCATCTGACTTATGCTGTGGGCTCAGTAGTGATAAATGCCCCTCGCGAAAAGGTCTGGGACATACTGGTCGACTATGACAAATCTCCCGAAATTTTTGCCAACTTGAGCCTCTGCAAAGTTGTCGGCAAAGAAGGCGAGGTAAAACTGGTAAGACAGGTGGTCAAACCTGGCGGTCCTATCAAGTTTGACTATATAGTCAATTTAACTGAAACCAGACCAAGCCTTATCAAATGGAACAGACGCTCAGGCTCACTAAAAGAGGTTATGGGTACCTGGGAGCTGGAAGCTCCTGCGCATACATCTGACATTGCCGCGGTCAATTCTACGCCCTGCACCACTGTGACTTATAGCATTCATCTAGATGGTGGATTTGCGCTGCCACCGTGGTTGCTAGCGTCTCAAGTCAAAGGTTATCTTCCCACTGTCTTAAGTGCCCTCAAGACAAGGGTGGAAACCAAACCAGGTACCAGCTCATGATCACTCTACTAAAGGTAATCTATGCGATAGTCCTAATAGTCATGATCGCAGTGACAGCCTGGTCAGGCATGCATGAAAACATTCTAGCAATACCACCAGTAGTGCTCAATGATGTTTGGTTTAAAGCCACACTCTTTGATGCCTATTTTGGCTTTATGTCATTCTTTTTTTGGATTTGCTACAGAGAAAAATCACTCGCGCTTAAAGTCTTCTTGTTTTTTGCTATTGTTTTTTTGGGCAACATCGCTATGGCAATCTACGCTCTTGTCGCGCTATTCCGCCTCAAGCCTGGTGATGGTGTGCAAAAATTGTTTGCAAGACGCTAGAGCGATTTATTCATAGTTCAACTTTCACGCAGCTTTCACAGGCTGCGTATTAGTCTCTCTGTTACACCCCCTTCAGTTTTAGTTTTTGGAGCGAGACAAAGATTTTTGTCTGCTGTTTAGATCCAAACCACTATAAGTCTGTTGACGACTGATTCGTAATTTTCAAGCAAAAGCCATTGGTAGAGCCTTTTTTCTATCTATCGCTTTGCTCTAGCACAACTATTAAAACTATTCTTTTATCTTATAGAGGATCTATCGATATGCCAATTTTTCTTGGTGACGCTATTGATTACAATAGACCAAAATCTGTGGAAAGTTCTTTTGACAAATCTGCTGACAAATCTGCTGACGAAACATCATATGCTTGCAAGATGTCTTGTGAAGGCAATCCTATAGGCAATGACAGCTCTATCAATAAGGGCAATAAGTTAAAACTAGAACTGGGATTGACTGAGGAAGGCATAGTCACACCTTTTGAGAAGAATCTCGAAGGCAAAACAGTAACTTCCGACCAAAAATTTAAGGACAAAATCGGACCAAATGAAGACAGTCTGATTATCAAAAGTCCTTATGATGTGCCTCAAGTAAACGAAAAGTTTAAGCCGCCAGCTAGTGGTCTTGAGCAGGGTAGTAAGGCGAAGAATTAATAGCCGACGTGCGGCAATAATTTAAATGTTGTCAATATATTAAGGGTGCCTGGGTGACAAACTGGGCACCTTTTTTTGGCTCAAAGTCCAAGCTGTGAGCCTCTCACCTTTGCGTTTGAGATGCTGCTTTTGCTACGCCACTTGGCTAGATGAGAAGAGGTACTGGGCAGGCTAAAGCCTTACCTGTTAAGATCTGCCGGTCTTTTAAGCGTTTTTGGGGGAGTACATGAAATTATCTCGTCAACTAGGCGTCCTTGCCGCATTAACGGTAACTTTTACGTCCAGTTTGGGAGCTATTGCTCAAGTCACAGAGGCATCTAGTGCCGCATCCGCTACCTCTGCTAGTGAGTCGCTCAGTACAGCCACGACTACCAAAATCGCCAACAAAACTCCTCGTATCGGTCTGGCTCTCGGTGGTGGTGGCGCCCGTGGTGCTGCTCACGTGGGCGTGATGAAAGTCTTATTGCAAGAAGGTATCCCAATCGACGTAATTGCTGGGACCAGTATTGGTTCAGTTGTCGGTGGACTTTATGCTGCTGGCGTGCCAATGGATACACTGGCTCAAAAGTTTGATAACTCAGAGCTGATGAAGCAGTTTATGACAGTGCCAATTACTGTCAGAGTGCTTGTTGCACCAATTATGATTTTGCCTCGTGTCTTTGGTGCTCGTCCTTATGACGGACTCTATAAAGGCGTTAAATTCCGCAACTATGCTAACAAATTGGCTGGCGAAAAAACCGAAATCGCCAAACTCAATATCCCTTATGCTGCCATCGTCACCAACATGGTTAGCGGCGAGAGCTGCCGCCTCACCACTGGTGATCTTGGTACGGCGATGCAAGCCAGTACAGCTGTGCCTGGTCTGCGTAAGCCTGTAGAGATAGACAACAAACTCTATTGCGATGGTGGTTTGATTTGCAACGTCCCAGTTGATCACGTTAGAGAGATGGGTGCTGACTTTGTTATCGCCGTCGATATCGACGAGCCGATGGTAGAAGTACCGCTCAAAAATTTTCGTAAGATTGGCTCGGTTAGCCAACAAGCTTTGCGCATCCAGCTCAATGCTCAAGACAATATGTACAACAAAAACGCTGATGTTGTGATTCACCCAGATACAGACGGTATCTCACTGATCTCGCGCAAAAAACAAGACGGCTCAAGAGGATTGCAAGCCGGTGAAAAAGCCGCTCGTGCTGCTTTGCCTGAAATTAAGCGCAAACTCTCAGCAATAGGCGTGGCTTGTACTCCTGCGGTCTCGATGCACTAACAGGTTAAACAATGGAAGCTGGCACTGGCTTTGTACCTGATCAGTTTAGTACTATCAGTCGCAGCCCCAGACAAATCTGGCAGCACAGGCAACCTGGTAAAGACATCTTTGTCGGCAATGTCGATGTCGCTACTGCAGTCGTGGCCGGTGTCAGAGTCTTGCGTCTGCGCGTTATGCCAGACGATTTGCCGACTGACCACAAAGAGAGAGCCGATTTACTCAATTGGCCGAGCTCTTATGCTCTTTCAGCTCAGGCACTCGCTAGTATCAAGTGGCAGCCTGAGGGCCTAGAGATATGTGATGTAGTGCCTGGCTTTAGTTGGCAAAAGTCAGAGGATGCTCGCTATGACTTTAAGTTTGACCTGGCCGCTGATATTAAGTGTCTCGGTCTGGGAGAGCGCTACAGTGATCTAGATTTGCGTGGAGCCAGACATACGCTTTGCTCCACTGATAATCCCAGTCATGATGAGAGCGCTGATGCCCTCTATAAAGCGATACCATTTGCCATTTTTATGGAGTCTGCCTCAGCCAGTTTGAATAAAGGTGAAGCTCAGAGTGTAGCTAAAGGTTTTGCACTGCTGCTCGATAGCCCAGCTCCACAAGTCTGGGACCTGGACAAAGAGCTTGATGGCAAGGCGCGCATAGAGCTATTTAGTCGTCGTGGATTTATTCTTTATGCTTTTACTAGTGCGGTATTGCCAGATCTGGTGCGCGCTTATACAGAGCTTACTGGGCGTGTCAGCCAGCCGCCGCGCTGGAGTCTGGGGCATCAACAGAGCCGCTGGAGTTATCCAGATCAAGACACAGCCCTGGAGCTTGCCCGTCAGTTTAGAGAGCGCAAAATACCTTGCGATACTATCGTGCTCGATATTGATTACATGGATGACTACCGCGTCTTTACCAGTAGTGATGAGCGTTTTCCCGATTTTAATAGGATGGTGGCAGAGCTTGCCAGAGATCATTTCCGAGTAGTAACAGCTGTCGATCCTGGTATAAAAGTCGACGACAATTATTTGGCCTACACAGATGGACTCAAACAAGATGTATTTTGCAAAACAGCTGATGGAGAGGTTTTTGTAGACAGGGTCTGGCCTGGTAAAGCGGTTTTTCCTGATTTTATGCGGGCAGATGTCAGAGACTGGTGGGCTCAAAAGCTTGATTTTTACACGTCAAACGGCATCGCTGGTATCTGGAATGACATGAATGAACCAGCATACTTTGATACTCCAGGTGTCAAAGTCGATACTTTTGATGAGCTGCCAGAGCCACAATCACAGCTCTTTATGCAAAATGACAATGGAGAAATTGTCGGACACTATGAAGTACGCAATTTGTACGGTAGTGGCATGGCACAGGCTACCCATCAGGCTCTAACAAAAACTCGCCCCAGCGAGAGACCATTTATTTTGACTCGCTCTGCCTATGCTGGTATACAGCGGTATAGTGCAGTCTGGCTTGGCGACAACAAATCCTGGTGGGAGCATCTGCGTCTTAGTCTGCCGATGTTGGTCAATATTGGGCTTTCGGGTGTGCCTTTTGCTGGTGTTGATATCGGTGGTTTTGGCGATACTTGCGATCCTGAGATGCTCATCCGCTGGTACGAGATTGGTATTTTCTTTCCATTCTTTCGCAATCATTGCTGGCTCAAAGGTCGTGCTCAAGAGCCTTTTGCCTATAGTGAGCCGGTAGAACAAAAAGTCAAAAGACTGATTGAGATACGTTATCAACTTTTGCCTTATATCATTGATTTATTCCGCCAGAGTGCTGTTGATGGTGCACCATTGATGCGTCCTTTAGCTTGGTCTTATGGCTCAGATAAGACTGCTCTGTCAGTCTTTGATCAGTTTATGTTTGGCGATGACATCCTTGTAGCACCGGTTTTAAACCGCGCTCAGAGCCATCGTAATGTCTATTTGCCGGAGGGCAATTGGTATCGATTTGACAGCGATGAAGTCCTCGTTGGAGGACAATGGCACTATCTATCGATGCCCCTCGGTGTTTGCCCGGCATTTGTGCGTGAGGGCTCTATATTGGCTCTTTGTGATGGCATGCAGAGCACGGACGACTATGCACAGGCTGATATCACCTTTAAGGTTTATGGCGTTCGAGCTTATGGCTCTTTTTATCAAGACGACGGTATCTCTTTTGACTGGCAGGACGGCAAATACTTTGCTTGCAATCTTGCTTTTGAGCAGGGCAAGCTTACTGCTAGTGATATTCACAGTGGACTTGAGCTAAAAGAGCGCAAGTATTTTGTCAGCTATAGAAACAGTAAAACTGACTTTGTCGTTTGCTAAAAAATTGCTTGTCATCATAGTTAAGCGCCATTTTTAACATTACTCTGCTGACATTGAGATAAACTGTTGCCTTCGATTTTTGTCGGTAGCACCCAATTGGAGTCATATGCTAAATATTTCTAGAATCGGTCTTGCGGCGCTAGCAGTGCTATTTACTGCCCAAGCATGTTTTGCTCATGCTGTAGGCGAGCGCATTGAATGTTCACCACTGGGGCTGCCTAATTCTTATTTTCCTGGCACAATCATAGAGGACAATGGCGGCGGTGCTTATACAGTTAAGCTAGATCCAAGACCTGGCCGCAGCGAAGAAATTTATACAGTGGCTGCTAAAAATCTCCGTCCAATTGCGGCGGCTACTGGTAATGCCGGTCAAGCTAATAACGGCAATGCTGGGGCAGCGGCTGGCACTGGTAACAACGGTGCTTTTGGCGCTGCCAATGCCATGGCTGTAACCGGTAATGCACCAGTAGGAGCTAACCAGCCAGCTGGCAATGGGACATTTGTCCCCGGGCAGAGAGTGATGGCTAATAGCATATTTGTGCCAGGTGATGAGCATTACAAAGCTGGCACGATAGTAGGTCAGCCAGCACCTGGTATGTTTGAAGTAATGTTTGACCACCTGGGGCGCAAACTGGCAGTCAAACAAGAATGGATCAGACCCGGTGGTCCTGCCAGAGCAGCTACACCAGCCAATCCGCCCGCTCAAGCGATGCATGATGCTGGTCGAGCACCAGATGCCGGATTAGGTTTTCCACCTGGTGGTATCTACGATTGTAATATGCTCTCCGGTGGCATGCTTATTCATATCGGCAAATTGGAGATACGGGGCAATACCTATAGAGGTTTTTCGGCAGCGGGACCATTTCATACTCTTGGTGCTAATGGTAGCAATTTAGTTTTATCCGGTGGTCTATCGGGCATGCCAGATGGCTTCAGATTGACTTCTTGCAGTTATGTGGGTAAAGATAGTGTTGGACGGCCCTTGATCAAAATCCGCTATATAGGGCAATCTAACGCACACGATGTCATCGACGCAGTGCTACAGTGAGGTAATGAGATAGATGTTGCCACAGTCAATATTGCGCAAGCTTTATCTGGCATTACTGGTAGTGGCAACGTTAAATGGCTTTACGGCCAGTCGAGCTATAGCTAGCGATCAGCTGGGCTGGCCCAGTCTCAATCTCACTAGTGGTGAGAAGCATTGTGCTGGCAAAGCCTTTGCTGTGCGTTGGTATAAAAATCGTACTTTGTTGCTTTTGCCATTGCACATACTCTCTCCCGAAGCTGGTTATAGCCAATATGTCGACGCCAGCGATGTGAGTAAGGTAGTGCGCTCTATCGATGTGCTCGATTTGCAAAGACAGAGTGTGCTTGCATCATCTAGTAAATCACTGCTCAAAACAGGTTGTACAGCGGGTCAGTCTCGCGGTGATCTGAGCGGTGATGTGATGGCTTTTGAGCTCAGTTATGGCAGTCGTCTTACACCTTTTAATATGCTTGGCACCCAGGCTCCTGTCGGTACAAAAGTCTGGGTATTGTCTAAAGATTCTAATTCCACTTCGCTGACACCTGATCGTTATGCTGGCACAGTTGCTGCATCCAATCCCACAGGACTCGTTGTGCAAATGGATGCACCAGTCAAAGCGCTCTCATCGAGCGGATCTCCTGTGGTCAACGACAAAAACGAGCTGGTCGGTATGATGGTCGGTAAGCAGGATGACAGTCGGATGGTGATTATGGCTATTCCGTCTTCTAGTTTGATTCGTCGTATCTATAACGAGATTGGGCAGTAGCTCAAAAACATAGCTTTCTCCCCGTTTATTGCGATTTATCACTTAATCGTAAACAGGAAATTTGTTGGTTTTTAGCTGCTAGTCTCTTGATACAGAAATGGCTCGTAAGAGGCCATCCTGAAAATACTAGTAAGGAGATTACATGGCTAATATTGTAGAGACAGCTGTTGCTGCTGGTACTTTTAAGACACTCGTGGCGGCTGTGACTGAAGCGGGTCTGGTAGACACATTGTCTGGTCCTGGTCCGTTCACCGTATTTGCACCCAGTGACGATGCTTTTGCCAAGCTACCTGCTGGTACTGTTGAGGCTCTGCTTAAGGACAAACCTAAGCTGACTTCTATATTGACCTATCATGTTGTCGCAGGTAAGCATCTCGCTGCTGATGTCGTCAAGCTAAATTCAGTCAAGACTGTTCAAGGTCAAGATGCTTCCATAAGCGTAAATGGTGGGGCTTCCATTAACGATGCGAAGATTACCGCGACTGATATCGAAACTAGCAATGGTGTTATTCACGTCATAGACACAGTAATTATGCCCAAATAACCTGTGCCATTTTAGATTTAGAGTGCAGGCGCTAGCCTGCACTCTATCTGGCATCCTATTTTGCGATTATTCATCATATTAGAAGGAGAATTCTAATGGCAGACGAAGTTCATCACACTAAGACATGGCCCGAATTAGCAATCGGTCTTTATGACAAACTAACTGGACGGGGAGCTGAAATCAGTTACGATTTTAAAGATTTAGAGATTTGGGTGCCCAGTAAGACTGGCAACGACGCTGAACATGCTAAGTGGAAAGTCAATGGGGTTTTGAGTATTAGAACTCGTGACACTACTGGCAATGGCAAGTAGTTCTAAATCTTACCCACCAAATAGTGATATTTTTGGCACTTTGATTCTCTCTTCTGCTTCGGCTGATGTGATTGTTCAAGCTGATGGCGAAGAGATAACTGTGTCGCTGCCTGCAGTGGCTAGCTCTGAACTTTCAACGCTGAACAAGAAGGTGCGATTTCATCTTAATTCACTCAACCTCTTCCATTATGCGCTATCGGATATGGGGGTCAGGCTGGTCGTTAAGCTCTCTGGTCGCACCATTGCAGTACTTGGTCGAGACAGTCATCCTGGTTTGCTGTCCAGGATCCTCTGTGTCGCTCCCTTGCAGGTAAAATTGCTTCCGCTTATGTCAGCCTTACTCAGGCAAAAGGGCAGAGGGAGCATTGAACACTAGATTTGCTGCTCAAAGAATGTGATGCCAGACAGCACTACAAATTTGCTCAAATTAAAGTTGAGCTTTGAGTGCTGTCTATATTCACGCCGATCAGGCTTTGAGGCTGTCTTCCAGTGAGTAGAGCATCTTGTGGAAGAGCCTTGGTACAGCAAAGGCAAAGTTATAGGCTTTGCTCTCATTGATGCTCACCTGGCTCATCGTTAACAGCTCGCGGTCCAGGCGCCAGTAGGCTTCGTGCAAGTCTTCTATTACTATTTCGTCTTGCTTGCGATGGATTGCGTTGCATTTGGCAAAAAGCACTGCGGATATAAAGGCAGACATCAAACAGTTGTAGCCGCTGACTACACAAAAACCAGCTGCTGGAGCGCCAAAGTAAGTTTTGGCGAAGAGTTTGAGATAGATCCAGCGACGGAAAAACTCATTGATATCAGAGTTAAATGGCTTGAATTTGCGCTTTAAGCTCTTATCCAGATCCATGCGACCGACAATCGGTACTTTGCCGTGTTTTAGCACGATAGTGTCGATAGCCGATGAGCTGTATTTGGCAAAAGAACGCACAACAGTAAACATGTTCTTGCTGACATTGGTCTTTTGCATCTGCCAGAGGTCTTTTTCGTCAACACGGATAGAAGGATAGATATAAAAGCGATAAAACATCGCTCTCAGAGTCATTTCTTCAACTCCGCCAGGTGTTACATCACCACTGCGTGGTACCACTGGATCAAAGTCTTTGAGCTTGCTCATTGGCTCACCAGCTCTTTTTAGCTTGATTGCCATGTTAAAAATCTCAGAGCCGGCCGGCAAAAGCTGAAAGATATCGAGATCTTTGCGATTGAGAACAGTGTCCATGAGCTTGTCTTCGACATGCAAAAACTCATCCCATGTAATCGATAGACCCATCGTTAACTCCACTGTGGAGTTTGGGCTCTGATCAATTTTAACTGTGCGCGGTGCCGATGGCATGGCGGGAGTGGCATCTGGAGCAGCTACTGAGGGATTGGCTGTGGTGCTATCAGCAGCAGTTGGTGCACTTACACCGGCAGCAGACGCAGCTTCTGGATTATTTGTCACACCAGGAGCTGGCGGTGTGCCGGGCATCCTGTGGATAGCGCGGGCATAATCTCTGGTCAAGGACAGGTAATCCATCAAAGATTCGCGCTGGTCCGATAGCAGATTGCCTGCGTTTTGAGCAGCTGCCATGCTGTTATAGACCACCCCGGTGTACACACCTGATGGAGTCTCAACAAAGGAATAGGGAAAAATGCGACAGGTCAGTGGCTTTTGGTCTTCACCTAGATGACCGTGGATAAAGCAGAGTTTGTCAATCAAAAATGGGCAGGTGCCATCTTCACGTGGCTTGGTGTAATGAGGGTGACCAGCCACGCCTGCTTCAAATTCTTTTTCGCGGTGGATAAATAGCTCTTTACCAGCTAGTTTAGGGTGGAGTGATTGCCAATCCACATGCTTGATGCGATCGTAATCTTCCTGGGTCATACCGACTGACCAGCCTGAGCAGCAGCGGCCACAGCCCTGACAGTTGTAACGCACACCTTCTGGTATGAGCAGTGTCAATGCGGCATTGGCGGGAGTGGCGTGGTCTTTTGGCGAGTCCTGTTGAGGCAAATCTTGGGCTGGTTGGTCGGGCATTTTAATCTCTCATGACAAGCGCTATGGCTACGTCGTCATTGTAACCCGCTCTTGCTCAAGATGTGACGCTGTTAAGGACCAACTAGCTTGATGTCATAACGATCGATCCAGCTTTGTATCAGCTCATGGCGCTTCATTTCAGATGATTCGGCATTTTTTGCCAGGTCCATTTTCTTCACAAGTCTTACTCGCCAGTTGCCAGCAAGTCCGTCATCAATCACTGCGGTAGCTGGAATAATCTGGCAAAAGGCACCATTTAAATACTGTTGCATCAGACCAAAGATTATGAGCAATGTCATAAAGCTCAAAAATTGAGACTCAAAAGAGCTAGTCATGACCATTTTGAAGTCACTGGCAAGGCTAGAGAAAGGGTTTTTGTATACTAGTTTGTGCATCTGGTGGGCTTTTGCTCTGATTGTTCGTGCTCTGATAAAGTGAATCCGAAGTAGGAGTTCATCTGTATTGAAAGGGCTGCAGCATTTCAGTTGATGGCAGGTTTTCTTCGAGAAATTCTTCAATCTTGCCGTGTTCTTTTGCGCTGACAATAGTGCCAGCGACCAGGTCTTCGATACTGCGCTGTTGGGCATTTATAAGGGGTACAAAGAGACTCAGTCCGAGTGTCATGGTATTGATAAATCTAGCGAAGTGTCGCACTGTAGCTTGCTGCAAACTGAGCTTATCGCCGCTCATTGTGGTCACCTTGAGACCAAACAATAGCTCACCAGGTGTGGCTTGCAGATGACTGGCCTCAAAACCAGCATGATAAAACCAGCTCAGTACTGGCAAAAATAGGACCAAAGGAAAAGTGACATTATGAATCAGGCCTGTCAGCGGCGCCCAGGGTCCGAGCAAAAGAGGATAGCCAGTGAGAAGTAGTCCGATTTGTTCTTTGACTGCGATGCCAGCCACAGCTAAGAATTGGTTACCAGCAAAGTATTTGAACCAGAAGTCATTGATTAAGATAGGCGAAAACACTGCAGCAAATACCAGCGACAGCAGGAAGCCATCCACCACAAAAGCACCAAAGCGCCCAATAATTAGTGCCATTTCCAGGCAAGCATCGCGACTTTTTTTTGCTTTGTAGTCAGGTGTAACAAAGTAATTGCTCGCCAGTACTACTGGTGGTGGCGGTGTATCGCCGACAATCTGATACGCCTTTAGCCACTCGTCTTCTTTCACATCAGGATCAGCGATAATTTTCCACACGTGAAGAAGTCTATCGGTCATGGCAAGCCCCCAATAGTAAGAAAAAATCCAGCGAGTTATTAGTTAGTGTTTTTAGTATAGTCAGGTAATTTAAAGCGCGAACTGGAGTTTTCCCCAGATCTTTATTAATGCTCGCCCTGATATGTGAGGCGATAAACTACGCCGGCATGATCGTCTGAGATAAACATCGAGCCATCGCTAGCAAAAGTGAGATCGACAGGTCGCCCCCATGGTGTGCCATCCGGCTGTTGCCAGCCAGTGATAAATGGGGTGTAAGTGGGTGGATTTTGCGACAGGTCAACTGCCATGATGCGATAACCAATTGGTTTGGAGCGGTTCCATGAGCCATGCTCACAGATAAAAACTGTATTTTTGTACTGACTGGGGAAGCTCTTGCTGTTACAAAAGCGCATACCGAGCGCTGCTACGTGAGCGTTGAGCGATCTGGCGGGAGCAGTAAGGGCGTTTGCATCTTTGACTTTTGCGCCAAAATGCAGCTTGTCACCATACTCAGGGTCCGGCACATTGTTGCCATAGCGATAGGGGAAGCCAAAAAACATACCAGGGGCACTGGCGTGATTTAGCTCATCAGGAGGCAAGTCATCGCCGAGCCAGTCGCGTCCGTTATCTGTAAACCACAAGTCACCCGAGCCTGGCTGCCAGTCAAAACCCACTGAGTTGCGCACGCCGGAGGCATAAATTTGCCAGTTATTTTTTTTGTCCAGATTTAAAATGGTGCCGTAGATAGGATCTTCTTTTTCGCAGATATTGCAGGGCATACCCTGAGCCGTAAAGAGTGTGCCATCTGGGGCAAAGCGGATGTACTTCCAGCCATGATGTGTGTCGGCAGGCAGACCGTCTTTATATAGCTTCGCACGTGGATTGTCACCATAGACTTTACTTATGTGGTCTATTTTGAGGATGCGGTCTACTTCGCCTATATAGAGTGTGTCGTCTTTGAAAGCAACGCCGTTGGGAGATTTAAATCCTCTTATAGGTATGATGGCATCGGCCTTACTGTCCCTGTCTTTGTCCACGATGACATGCACTCTGTCATTTTGTCTGGCACCGACAAAGAGCAAATTGTCAGCCAGAGCCAGTTGTCTGGCAAAAGGTACGCGGGCATATAGCTCGATTTTAAATCCTGGCGGTAGCTTGAGCTGATTGAGCTTCTTTTGGACTTCAGCAATTGATGGCTGGCTGTCTTGCATGTAATGATTTTCGACCCAGATATAGCCCACAAGCAGTATCAGTGTGGCTAATACAAACCATGCTGTCAGGGGTTTGCGCCGTTTTACCACTGTTGTGTCGCTGGTCATTGTCTGTAAATGCTCTGTGTAGCCGTTTGTAAGTGGTCTATGCCGTTATGGCTGGACAGTTATCGCACAAGCAAAAGCCTGTAACAACTATTGTCAGCCAGAATCATACAACCCATTTTGCTCTGTTATAGTTTTAGGCATGGACCCAATTAACTTGATATACGCCGCAATTGGCACCGAAGAGCCCTATTACCGCCTGGTAGAACACTTTTATACAGGTGTGTGGGCTGACCCTGTGCTCAGACCTATCTATCCAGATGATCTGGCTGAGGCAAAGCGCAAATTAGCTCTCTATTTGATTTATCGTACTGGCGGTAGCCCGGCCTATGAGCAGGAGCGCGGTCATCCCCGCATGAGAGTGCGCCACATGCCATTTAAAATTGGCATAAAAGAGCGCGATGCCTGGATGGCAAATATGAATGCAGCACTCGATAAAACACCAGAGTTTGCCCCGCACAGAGCAGATCTAGATGCGTTTTTTGAGCATTTTGCTACTTTTATGATTAATCAGCCGGCCTAGGTTTTAGCACCCTGCCAAAACCTTGTCAGTTTGCTCAACGCTTAGTCCACGTCTGGTTGGGCCTTTAGCTTGTGATTTTTGATGCCAGCATTGATCAGATGGATGCGCTTCTCTAGATCGTCTAGCGACGCACCGGGCATGCCTAGATGGCGTTGGTGATATTTGATTTGTGCTTCCCGTACTTTAGCTGGGTCACCAAACTCTTTGTCTGTCAGACCAAACTCTTTGCGCATTTCGGCTTTGTAATCAGGACTGATCTTTTTGTACCAGTCCACAGCTACCTGAGCGCTTCTGTCAAAATAGGTCTTGGAGGATGTGTCACTGGGGTCGATACCGAGTGCCGCTCTGTCTTCGTTGCGGGCTGCCTGCAGCTCGCCGCGAGAGGCTAGCTTGTTGACGTCAAAGGTTTGTCCCTCAAAAGTGCCCATCTCGGGCTTTTGAGTACCTTTAGCCTGGTCACCCTGACCAGCTTGTGCCATCTTGGGATAGTCAAAGCTGCCAGCACTGAGCTTTTCACCGGCTTGGGTAGCCTGGTCCTTACCGCCTTCTTGAGTGGCGACCTGCTGTTCTGCTGATACTCTTGGGACTTCCGAGCCTGCCATAACATCTCCCTGCAAATTGCAAAAATAGATTCCTTAGACTATCTACCCGCTTGCTCTCTTATGTAATCCTCGCATAGACAAGCTGGTCAAGCACGCGCCCGTCCTTGATTGCGGACTTTTTGAGGCGTCCTTCCAGCTCATAGCCGGCTTTTTGCAAGACTCTTGCTGAGGCTGGGTTATAGTCAAAGGCCAGGGCATAGATGCGCATCAAGTCAAAATTGGCAAAGTACCAGGCAGTCATGTCAGTGACCACTTTGCTCATTATGCCTTTGCCCCAGTGCGGTTCTGCCAGCCAATAGCCTATCTCTGCTGTGTGTTTATGCACATCATCTTGCACCATAATGCCGATGCCGCCTGCCACCGAGCCATCTACAGCGATAGCAAAATTTGCGGCAGGTTTGTATTGCTGGCAAAAGTCTATCCATTTGCGCGCGTCACCCTCTGTGTAAGGATGGGGAAACCGATCACGCAAATTGAGCCAGATAGCACGGTTGTTGGCGCTCTGACTGAGTGCTCTGGCATCGTCATGCTCAAAGTGGCGCACGATAAAACTGCCACCATCGATTATCACTGTTTGTTTGCTCATGAGCTGGGCTCCCCTATGTTCACTTGTGCCAGGTCGTTAATATAGTAAAGACCGCACTCAGGACCCAAAAGTTTAGCACTGATGCTGGTGTGGTCAGGCCAGTCATTTAATAAAAGCCTGTGGGGGCAAGTCACCATACGCCAGCACAAAAATCTGTCAAAAAGCCTTTATTTGGCTGGGCTCGTTGGGCTAGGTTGAGTAAAAAACCAAACCCCAGCCAAATTTTTAGAGCCAGCAAAAAACCTCTCAAAAACAAAGCACCACTGTATTTAGTGCAAACTTCAGAAGCGAGTTAGCTTCTGGGGTTTTTGCTGTCTGCAAATACGGCATGGGTACTGCACTCAGGAGAATTTACATGAAAAGCTATGATAGAACTAAAGCAGTAACGATCTTCACTCGCACCAATTATTTTGAGTTGTTTGCTTATCTTGATACAGCATCCAACGCCAAAGAATCGCTCAAGTTTGTCGTCATTGATGATAGCCCTGGTCTCACTACATTGCCATCTTTGCCAGAGTGGGTGCCCAATCTAATTGTACGTAATTGTCCTGATCTCAAAAGGATCACACAGTTACCTGCAAAATTGAGTTTGCTATCTATAGATAATTGCCCTCAACTCACCCACGTCGAAGGTAGGGTTATAGATGTGCGCACACTGGCTGTGAGAGATTGCCGGAAGTTTGAGATCCAGCCCGATCAGTATCTCACTTGTCGTTTTGTCAATGAGCAGGCTTAGCTAGCGCTGTGCCACATCTCATAAATCGTAATTGAGTATAAACCGCCAAATGGGTTGCAAAAACCCTTTGTTTTGAGCTATTTGCTGTCCTATGGTGACTGTGAAATCAGATATCACACAAGCCCGGAAAAAAACAAAAACATCTACTAAATAGAAGCCCGTAAGCTAATCAACCGACCACCAGAGCAAGAGCCTTGCCCTGGTGGTTTTTTGTCTATCTATATGGGTGTTTTTGTTTTTACGCCGGCGCTTATACCGGAGTATTTAAAATGAAAAAAGCATGCAGAGAATCCTTTAGAGCATACTTGCGCAACGTCAAATTGTTTGCCAAAACCAGAGCCAATAGTCAGAAAGCCATCTCTCAGTTATGGGTAGAAGCATTGGCTAAACAACTTGTGGAGGAGTTAAAGGTCCTCTATAAAACTAAAGATCTTGAGGAGCTGGTCGATCTTGTACGTTATCAAACCGGAGTTGATAAACGCACATTGAGTCGCTTTATCGAGCTGGGCAAAATGCCTCACCCCAGAGTGTTGGAGCGCATAGTCGTATACTCCAACTGCAAGCTCGTTATCAAAGCGGTGCCACAATGTAGCAATGACCACTGTCCCCCAGTAGCGGAGCTGTGCGATCATCCAGGTACGATCAATCATAAGATACAGCTGCTTTTGATTGGCGCGCTTTTGCGTTCTAGTAGATGCAAAGCCAATAAAATGCTGGCACTGCAAAACTCGATAACCAAAAGACTAGATCAGCGTTTAAACGAAAACCTGGAATCCAGTTTGCGGCGGCATTTTATTGGCCTGCCAAAAGTAGTGGTTGGTAAACCTATCACTTTTGTCGATGCGCAGCTGATTTTGCGTAATTACGATATGAAACTGATGATTCATATCTCACGGTGATGTTGCACGTCGAAGTGCCGGTAACTTAGCGCTTTTATCTATAACTGCGCCAACTATTTATAACTATTTGCCCCTCCAAGACAACGGTTTTGTGGGGGTTTTTGTTTGAGGTATATTGCTATGAATAACAATAAAAGAACCATTGCCTTTAAAAGTCAGACTCCCTGGTCCAAGTTGTCACCGCAGACTATCGCCATGGGCGAATTTGTCATGCAGCAACTCAGTTTTGTCACCGGTCTTACCGGTACAGCGCTGATTGAGCATCTGGCAACTAAGTCCGGGGTGCACAGTAGTTATATAGAGCTGTTTTTTGGCAGAGTCTATATGCCTACCCCTTACCTCCTCACCAGTATCATATGTGGTGCTGGTTTGGAGCTTTGGCTTTTGGCTAAGCCGCTCTCCGATGAGTCTATAGACTTAGCTGATAACCCTTACGCCGCTCAATCTGGCGAGGAGTCAAGCTATAGAGTATGGGTCAAAAATGAGAGCGATAGCAAAGCCGCTTTTAAGAGACTGCTCACGCTTATCTACGGTGAAATGCCCAACATGGTCACATTGAGCCGTCTATCGCAAGTACGAGTAAGCGGTGTTGCTCGTGGTGGGTCAATTAAGGTAGAGAGAATGAAAGGTGTTTCGGCTACAAAGCTGCAAGCCTTTTGGTATGGACACGAGTCTTTGAGTTGGTTGCAACTAGAAAACCTCCTGGCTGCTGCCAGACTCGTACCTACTCTCTGCATCAAGACAGCCTCCCCACGCAAGCCTGCGGCTGATGAAGACTATTCGTATCTGCTCTGGTAGTACGGGTAGCTTATTGCAGTGGCGACCCATTGCTAGCTTGGTCTTATAGCTATAGGACTCCATTTGCCAGGCACTTAACTGGCGCAAATTGTGTAATTTAAAACTGCGCACTGTCGCTTTACCAGCCTTTTAAAAGCCCTATCTGAGACACCCACCACGCATCTTGCGCTGGTGGGTTTTTTGCTATGTGGGGCTTTTTGAGTTGGTTTGCGCCGCTGCGCTCATTTATTGGAGCGTAATTTATATGAATAACAATACAAACGTAATCGCCATTGATAATACTGATGTTTTGCAACTGACAGCTCAGGCTAATCTTATGGAGATGCCGGCTTTTGTGGTCAACAACGACCTCAAGCAGATCACAGGAAGAGTTGACGATTACGATCTCATTGCTGCACTTATCTATTTGACCGGTCTATCTCAAGATGTGGTGAGGAAGATGGTGTTAGACGGTGTTTTGCCCGGACCAAAGGCGCTCGATACTATTGCCTCTAAAACAGGCTGTGAGCTACTAGTGGAGGCTGTACCTGTGAGTATCACAAGCGGTATGCAGCGGTTTTGTCTCGCTCTTAAAAAGGCTAGCGATCTACACAGCAGCTTGCAAAAGCTGGTGTTGACCGTTGCTCGCAATCGAGACGCTCAAAATGAGCACTCATTGCCAATAGTCAAACGCAGGCTGGCTAAGGCTTGTGCTGGCAGTCCCATCACAACTGTTACAGCACAGTCTATTTTGCAAGACTTTGGTATGCGATTGCAAATCCGCATGGTGCCCAGGTCTCTTTGTAGAGCTGGAGCTGTTGGTTAGTAGTACAAATGGTGAAGAGAAGGGCCCCATCTGGGGCTTTTCTTTTTGAGTGTCGAATACTACGCAATGTCGGAGTATCGCATTTCTAGCTTTTTTGACTAAAGAGAATCTTCAATGGCCGAAACCAAGCCCAGACAAGAGTGCTGCTAACGCCATGTATACGCTGAAAAACAGGTTCTCATTCGTAAGTGAAACAACGGGTATTAGAAAAAGAAGAATTGTCCAAACAAAAACCCTTCCGCTATAGATGTGTATCTTTTGGACGCTCACAGCAACTATCGGCAAAACCACGCTCGTCAGAAAGAGGATAAAGCAAATAGGTCCACTGAATAAGGTTCCAGCCCATTTATACAAATAAGATGATATCGACAGGATTGCCGCGATTTTCGAAGTAGACGTTTCAACCTATCACAACAAAGCCGACGAAATACTGTTTCATCGGCCTTATTGATTATCTAAATACCGTCAGTTGAACTGAATTATTTAGTCCTGCTGCAACAGTCCACCGAGCGCACCGAACACTCCGCCTTGCTCTGATGGTTGACCACCAGCGCGGGGAGCGTTTTGGATGATGCGGTTGGCCAGACGGCTAAAGGGCAGACTTTGTAGCCATACTGTACCTGTGCCCTGGAGAGTGGCTAAAAATAAGCCTTCTCCACCAAATACCATTGACTTGAGATTGCCAGCGCGAGCGATTGAGTAATCAATGCCTGGTGTAAAAGCAACGATACAGCCTGTATCTACTCTCAGTGTTTCGCCTTTTAGCTCACGTTTGATGATTGTGCCGCAGGCGTGGACAAATGCTTTGCCATCACCGCTCAGCTTTTGCAAGACAAAGCCTTCACCACCAAAAAAGCCAGCGCCAATGCGCTGAGTAAATGCGATATCTAGCTTTGTACCAAGAGCCGCACAGAGGAAGCCTTCTCTTTGGCAGATGACCTGACCACCCAATTGCGCTAGTTCAAAGGCAATGATTTTGCCTGGATAGGGAGCAGAAAAGGCCACTCTTTGTTTGCCTTGACCACGATTTGAAAAGTGGGTAATCATCAGTGATTCGCCCGCCATCATGCGCTTACCAGCGCTAAATAGCTTGCCCATAATGTTGGCGTTGGTGTCTGTGCCATCACCCATTTTGGCTTCAAAATGGATGCCATCTTCCATGTAGTTCATGGCTCCGGCTTCGGCAATCACTGTTTCGCCAGGATCTAGCTCGATTTCGACCATTTGCATGTCATCGCCAATAATTTGATAGTCGATTTCGTGGGATTTGATGTTTGACATTTCTATTCCTTAGAGATAGTTGGAGAGTTGTTGGTTTGGATTTGGGAGTATTTACTCCCGGTCTCATTTAATGGATATTTTGCTAACTGGATACCGCAAAGATTTAGCCAGCTGGACTGCTGCTACTTTGCTATAAAAGATACCGCAGTGGCGGTCCGGGCACCTTAAGCGGCAGATTTAATCTTTGTCAGGGCTAAGCCTGTCCAAAAAGTAAAGTGCCCGTATAGACACATCCACGAGAGATAGATTCCCACACGGTCCAGAGATTACTAAAATGAGCATTGAAGCAGCCTTCGACATCCAACAAATGAAGAACTCGTCCAAAAGACAGAGAAATGCTTTGCAAGTGGAATGGCAAGAAACCAGCATGACCGCCAATAGCTCAGACACCTGCGCCCTGCTTGCTGATCTCTATCTTGATGATGAAAAATTTCCGTCAATGCTGCCTAATGTGGTCTTGGCATTAAACTATCGCAACAGAATGCCCCAGTCCCAAAATCTTGGCGCCGCTAACAAGCAAGTTGCACAGGCTCCTGCCACTAATATTGTGCATGGTCTTTCTTCTTCTGTAGTGGCTGATTGGACTCACTAGTGCCTGGCACAAACTATTCACTATCTAAATAATCCTTGACCGATTTGTTGTGGTCGAGTTAAAGTGAGATAGTCGTTGATTTAAAAGCGGAGGTGCACATGGATAAACTTGCTTATCAAAGCGGATGCTTTCTCGTCGTGCTCGCTTCGTTTACTCTCAACCAATAAGTTTTAGACAAAGCATAGATGGCGTCAGCGTCCGCTTCTCAAGCGTTATAAACACTTGCAGTAATAAGGACTGACAATGATTCCAGACAATTTTTTGACGCTCGTAGGAGCGCCATATATCTGTGCACGCGTAGTTGCACAGGATCGTAATTCATATCGCATCATCACCACTGGTGGTGAATTTATTGCTGAGCTATCAGGCAGCCTGCGTTATCAAACTGAGGACCCATCAATGTTGCCTGTGGTTGGAGACTATGTGGAGGTTAGTTTTACAAACGACGCGGCGACAATCAGAGCAGTTTTGCCAAGACAAAATTTGTTTTCGCGGCGGGGCGTTTTTCGCTCACACACGATGCAAGCCATTGCCGCAAACATAGACAGGCTCTTTATTGTTATGGCTGTGGGGGGCGACTTTAATCCTCGCCGCCTGGAGCGTTATCTAGTAGCAGCAAAAGCTTACGATGTGCCTTGCGCAGTGGTCCTAAACAAAATCGATCTGGCTAGCGATCCAGATAATTATGTACTGGGTGCACAGGCTGTGGCAGACGATCTACCGGTACTAGCAGTATCAGCACTGACAAGAGCGCATATTGATAGCTTTGCTCCATTTTGTGGACATGGGCGCACCATAGCCTTTGTCGGCGCAAGCGGAGTGGGTAAGTCCACTTTGATTAATATATTGCTAGATCAAGACATACTCTCTGTATCGTATGTCAGGCAGAGTGATGAGAGAGGTAGGCACACCACCACCAGGAGGCGCCTGCTCTATTTGCCCAATGGCACGGCCTTAGTAGATACTCCGGGGATGCGCGAATTTGGTCTTGCTGATGCTACAGAGGGTATCTCGCAGGCTTTTAGTGATGTGGCTAGTCTTGCTTCTGGCTGTCGCTTCCGCGATTGCCAGCATGTTAGTGAGCCTGGATGTGCTGTGCGAGACGCTGTTGATCAAGACCGTTTGCAAAATTGGCGCAAATTAGGTCGTGAGGCGGCCTTTGAGGCGCGCAAAACAGATCGACTACTAGCCGAAAACGAGCGCAAAAAATGGCGAGCAATACATAAGGAGGCTAAGCAAAGAAGAAAACCTTAGTGCGCTGCCATGAGCTTTAGCGCACTACCAGATTGTCTATCAGCCGCACTTCGCCGAGTTTGGCCGCTACCACCACGACAAATGGGCGGACAAACTCAGTCAGTGGCTTGAGAGTTGCGCCGTCGCAAACTTTTAGATATTGCAAGTCCCATCCTCGCTCACGGGCAATAGTCTGGCTTGCTTTATCTATTGCTTCTTGCACATCAATGTTGCCGCTTTCGTAGCTGTCTTTTACCTGGTTAAGTGCTTTGTGCAAGTCAGTGGCGATGATGCGTTGCTCGGCATTGAGATAAGCATTGCGTGAGCTCATCGCTAGTCCGTCGCTTTCTCTCACTGTAGGCACACCGACAATCTCTACAGGCACATTGAGATCCTCTACCAGTGCCTTAATCACTTGCAATTGCTGATAGTCTTTTTCGCCAAAAAATGAGACGTGGGGCTCTACCAGGTTAAAGAGTTTGAGGACGACTGTGGCTACGCCTCTAAAAAACGTGGGGCGGATGGCGCCTTCGAGGGTGTCATTGAGCGGGGTTGCTGGCACCACCGAGATGATATTTTCGCGACCGTGGGGGTAGATTTCGGACTCCTGGGGATAAAAGACCAGGTCAGCGCCTACTGAGGTCAATAGCTCCAGGTCACTCTCAAAGGTGCGGGGATACTTGCCAAAGTCTTCGTGCGGCGCAAATTGAAAAGGATTAACAAATATCGAGACTACAACGATGTCGCAGTCGGCTTTTGCACGTTTGACCAGCTCCAGGTGACCTGCATGTAAAGCGCCCATGGTTGGGACAAAACCAATGCGTGGTGAGGCTTTGCCTTTTGTTGGGCAAGCGCCGTGGCCCCATTGCGAGTTTTGGGCAAGCCGCCACTGTGCCAGTTCTTTGATGCTTTCTACCACTTGTGGCTTTTGCATAGTGACCATTAATCGCTTCCTCTGGATGGTTTTGATACTGTCTGGCTTGTGCTGGTCGTCAAGCGTGTTGCACAACAAAAACATATTTTACAAGGGTGACATGCACTCAGGGGCGCTGGCTGCGATAATAACTATTTCCACCACCAGAGACCTTAACGTGTTTATAATTGCCCCTCGCCCAGTTACTTTGTCCACAAGACCAGCTCGAGTCAGGCTTTTTGCCTGGACTGTGTCCCTGATGGCTTGTGCCACGATTTTGCCTGGCTCGGCAATTGCCCCCTGGCTCTCGGATAAGCCCTTACTCGGCTTGGGAGTTGAGGCTAAGAGTAGCGACACCTCTAAAAAAGACAAAAAAGACAAGAGTGTCAAACAAAGTCCAGTCAAAGTCGGACATTTTACGCAAAACGCAGAGGCCCGCGCCCTGGGCGAAAAAATCCTGGAAGCCTTTGGCGGCTTTGACCAATATAAAGCATTTAACGATAGACCTTGCCGTGCATCGGGCCAGGTCATTCAGACCTCAGGACTATCTGGAGTCAATAATACTTTTGACTGTGATCTGATCATCAAAAGAGAAAAAGAAAAGATCACAATAACCTTGCTTGGACAGCCTCTCACCACTGTTTACGATGGTAAAGATTGCTGGACACAGCAAGGTAATTCGGTGTTGCCAGCTGACGGTATCACTGCTAAACGTATCGAAGAAGACATACAGCACGGGCTTTTGCTCGTCGAAGCAGTGCGTAATCCAGAGACCCGACTGGAGATTGGTAAGTCAGTGGAGATTGAGGGTAAAGCCTGCGATACGCTCCTTATCTACGCTCCCGATGGCATACCGACCAGTTTTTATGCCGACAAAGCGAGCCACCTGGTGCTCGGTAGCTCCTATCCCGGTGTCGACCTGGAGCAGGGCATGCGTGTCGACAAGACTTATCACTACTTTGATTATCGCGACATCGAGGGCACCAGACAGCCATTTAAAGTGGTTGAGTACAGTGGCAATAAAAAAGTATCAGAGACAGTCATCAATAAGGTGGCAGTGGATGACAGCATCACAGATGCCATGTTTACAATGCCCAAAGAAAAACTGCCAGTCAGACTGAGCGCTGGGGCAGTAACTATCCCCTTTGAATATGTCTCTAACGAGATTATGATCAAAGCCAAAGTCAACGGCAATGTCGAGCTAAAGTTTATCCTTGATACGGGTGCCACTCAGTCTATTCTCGATCGTACCAAGATCAAAGATGTGCTGCCGCAGCTCCTCGTAGACGCCACTGCCAACGGTGCGGATAAAAACGCTATCTCGATGACTACTGGCTCTGGCTCTATCCAGGCCACAGCTGTCAATCTTAAGACTCTCAGCCTTGGCGATATGGTTTTAAATGATGTGCCAGTAGCTGTGACTGATTTGTCTAGCTTTGATCAATTACAAAAAGACCGTCCAGCCGGACTTATTGGCGCCAATATTTTAAAGAGATTTCTTGTCACAGTCGACTACGAAAACCAACGAGTCACATTTGACGATCCCAACAAAAGTGAAATACCCGAAGGTGCTACTGTAGTCAAAACCAAACCCAGTCTCGGTATGTCTGGATTGGCAGTGGAAGGCACTTTTGATGGCAAACAAAACATTTCATTTTTGATTGACACTGGTGCTGCCTTTAACAATATTTCCGAAACCAAAGTCAAAAACCTTGTACCCAACCCGCTCTATAAAGTGGGCATGCTCAAAGGTCTGGATGGTAAATCAGTCGAGACAGGATCGGCAAGATTTGATCATCTCGATATCGGCAAGCTGCGCCTCGATCACCCTGTATTTAGTGTGGCTCCAGGCGGTGCCTCTGAGCGCACTCCTGCTGGTATCATCAGCGCAACTGATCTGGCTATTATCGGTAATCCGCTTTTGAGCCGCTACAAAGTCACTTTTGACTACCGCAATCAACGTCTGATTTTGACTCAAAGTGCTGCCCAAAAGGCACTCACAGACTATCAAGCCAAAATAAGTGCGCTGCGTCTGGAGTTGGTTAAAGGCAAAAATGTCAATCAAGTAATAAACGAGCTAAAGACTATGGTTGAGTCCGCTCATAGTCATGACATGCCTGCTGCCGAAGCGATTTTGCGCAGTGAGCTGGCGCTTGCACTGTGTCAAAAAAATGGTGGTGATTTTAGCCCAGCTTATCTTTTTAGACCAATCAATGCTCAGACTCTGCTTGGCGAGAAGAGAGTCGATGGTGATTTAAGACCCAATCCTAACCCCAAACAAAAGGGCGATAAGCTAGCTAGAGACACAGATAAGCCTGTGCCGCCAGTAAACGACACTAGCTCTCCAGCTATGCTCGAAGACTCAGAAGGACAGCTTTTGCAGGCATATGGACTGGCTGAGCGCTGCCGGGACAAGACGGTCCAGGCGCGAGTACTCGGTACCTGGGGTTATCTCTACGCCAGCCAAAATCCCACACTGGATTATCTCAATAGTGCCAAACAAAAGATCGGTAAGGCGGTGTCACTGGCTCCCACCGATGCTGACGTGCTGGCTTCTAGTGGATACTTTTTGTCTCGTCTGGAGTCAGTCAAAGCAGCTCCCCGCAAAAATATCGCCTCTGCTGCCATTAACAGTATTAAGGCCGAGCCGCTCAAAGGTGATTATGGCGATGGTATCAAATACAGTGCCAGTGCTGCCGGTCTTAGCAGTAAAAAACTGCAACTAAAATCAGCTAGCGATGCTACACGCGCCGATGCCAAGGAAGCAGGACAGCATGCTAAAGACAGCCGCAAAGAAGCTCCTCATGAGCCAATTGGTGTAGTGCGTAAAGGTAAAACAGTAATACCGATACGCAGTCTCGATGAGCTTGGCAGATGGCTGGTGGATCAAATCGTCGATCAGGCGATTATGATCGATCCTGCTAACTGGCTAGCCCTCTTAACCAAGCTCGATAGAGTCAAGGCTCAGGGCAATAACGAAGAAGCAAAAATCATCCAGGCTCAACTCAAGCATTATTATCCTGGTGTCAATATTTCGACCTTGCTCAAATAGGACGGAGTGCTGTTATGTCGTTGCTAGATCCCGAGTCACTCACTTTTGCTCAATGGTTTTGGATTTGTTTTATCATCGTGGTGGTCATCTTTTTTGTCTGCCGCTGTGTTGACCTTAATAGCTCCGAGGCGCCACTGAGTCAGTTGTTCGGGACTTTTGCCGGGCTCTGTTAACTGCGCTAACTGCTAGCCCGATTTATGGGCTCTATCTAATCATGACAACGGTGTGGATTTGCTTATCTTGGCGTGCCGATTGGTATCCAGAGGGCAAACAGCACTGCCACTAATGCTGCCAAGTGCTTGCGGGAGCTGCAATCACGAGCCCGTGGGCTTCTATTAGTATGAGCTTATATATAGCAATTCATGATTTGAATATACATGCGCGTTTTAAATAGAGTTTTCGAGTAATTTCTTTTCTACTTTCCACACGGTGATCACAGGCTTCTTTTAGTCCACACACGCCAAGCCCCAGCCCCAGCTAATCCAAATCTTTGATTTGCATATGGCCACGTCCCTCAAGGATTTTGCGCCGCAAGTCAGAGATAGAGCCGTTTGCCGCAGCCAACCACTGTAGCTGATTGCTTTGAGCTGCCTGTCTTGCTTGTGTGCTGCCTGGTTTTCACCCTTCTGTCTTTTCAACTCAGAATCTCAACTAAGCCTGAGAAAGGATATCCCATGACAACCAATAAATCGGGTAAACCCGTCTACGTCATCGGACTTACGGGCAGCATTGGCTCCGGCAAATCCGCCGTGGGCAAAATGCTTGAGGAAATGGGAGTGGCGGTGTTTGACACCGACCACATGACCCATTACCTCCTCAACACCCCTGGTCCCGTTTATCGTCAAGTTATCGAGCGCTTTGGTGCTGACCTGGTCTCTGGACCGGAGCAGCCCATCAACCGCCCCAAGCTTGGCGCCATTGTCTTCAACGACGCCAAGGCTCGCGCTGACCTGGAAGCAATCATCCATCCAGCCATCGCCAAGCTCAAGAACGAGCGCATCGCTCAATCTGAAGGGCTCGTTGCTTTCCTCGTACCGCTGCTCTTTGAGACCAACTCACAGTGTCAGTATGACGAGGTCTGGACTGTCGTCGTCAGTCCCGAGGTCCAGATGGCGCGTCTGCGCGTGCGCGACAAGCGCCCCGATGCAGAAATCGCCAAGCGCATCGCTGCTCAGATGCCTCAGGACAAAAAGGCTGCGATGTCGCAGGTCGTCATCGACAACTCTGCCGACCTGGATACCACCCGCAACCTCGTCATCGCCGCTCATGCTGGCGCTGTCGGACGGATGCGGTCCAAGCACGGTGCTGATGCACCGGTGGTGGTCGCTACTCCGGCGGATGCTGCTGTGCCTGCCGTTGACACGACTGACACGGCTACCGCTGTGCCTGCCGTTGATGCGACTGACACGGCTGCCGCTGTGCCTGCCGTTGATACGACTGACACGGCCGCCGCCAAACCTGCCGACAGTGTCGCTGCCGCACCCGCTGACGCTGCTCCCGCAGCTGATGCGCCGGTGGTGGTCGCTGCTCCGGCAGCACACTCTGCTCCCAGACACCGCCCTGCTCCGGCTACTGCCGAAGAAATCGCCGCTCGCGAGAAGCACTACAAAGGCGTGCTGCGTGACTTCGGTCATCTGGCTACCGATGAGGCGCTCAATCGTATCGGCGATGTGGCTTTGACCAGCGGCAAGGAAGCTCGCGCTTCCATGACCATGGTGGTCAGTGCGGCTGACGGCAATGCTACCAAGCCTGCCGCCAAAGCCGCGGACAACAAGCCTGTCACCGACGGCGGTGCAGATACTGCAACGTCTGGCTCCGCCACTTCGCCCGATGGTGATGCTGGCAAGCCGGCCCCAACCCAAGAGCGCGAGCTGCGCGTGGAGGTCCTCATGTCTGTACGCAACCGTCCTGGTGTGGATGAGCCTGCTCCTCCCACCCCGCCTGCCAATCCGCCCGCTCCTCCGGCGCCGCCCCCGGCTCCTGAGCACAAGCATGGCGGCTTCTGGCGCAACCACACGGCTCTGGTCATCGCCTTCATGGCGTTCCTGGCCTTCCTGGTGGCGATGGTGGTGCTCTACGGCTGGCACAAGCCTGACACCATCACTGTCACGCCTCCGGCTGTGACGGTGACCACCCCGGCTGTAACCGTCAACCCGCCTGCTGTCAACGTCACTGTTGGCGGCCCCACTGTCACCGTCAACTCTCCTCCCGCCACGACCGTGGTGGTGGAGCAGGCTCCGGTGGCTGTGGACCCCTGCCCGGTCGATTGCGGCAAGGCTCCCGTGGTGGTACCAAAGCCGGTGCCCACGCTAGAGCCTGTGCAGCCGCAGATTGTCCCTGAGTACGTGCCCGGTGCGACTCCGTGTCGTATCGGCAACCCTCAGTTGGGCGAAGCGCCTGCTTTTGCTGCCCGCTTCTTGCATCCCGATATCCGCTGGGCTGCTGCCCGCTGGACCATCGCTGCAAGTTGCCACGGCACTGTCGTCGAAGGATTCGACAAAACCGGCCGAATCGTGGTGCACCAGGAGTTCGGCTCTTACCTGGCCTTCGTTGGACAGACCACCTACACGTACCTGCCTGACGGGCGGGTGCAGGTGGACCGCTTCGACGGCAACAACAACTTTATTGGCCGTACCTACCAGTACCGCTGATTCGAGGAGCACTTTATGTCGAAAGACTCGAAAGATTCCAAAAAGAACAAAGGGGAGTCGGCAGCCGCCGGCTCCTCCAGTGTCAAACCGTTTCATGTCCTCGCCAACGGAGTGATCAAGGTCGCCAGGCCTTTCCCCAATCCGGTCGTGCCCTACGAGCCGGTCGACAAGGACGACATCCCTGACTATCTCGGGGCGGTCGATCACACCGTCAAGATCGAAAGCAAGAAGGACTTCGAGAAGCAGATGAATGTGGAGGAGGAGCGCTTCAACCGCCTCGTCCGCCGCATGGCTGCCGCCAAGAAGTATCTCATCGTTGTCCTGCAAGGGCGCGATGGGGCTGGCAAAAGCGGTGCCACTCAGCGCATCGGCAATGCCATCGACTTCGATCCCAAGCTTTTGAGCATCGTGCCGATTGGCGCGCCCACCGAGGACGAGCGTGCTCATCCTCCGCTCTGGCGTTTCTTCAAGGACGATCGCATGCCCGGCTATGGCCAGATCCGCGTCTTTGACCGCAGCTGGTTCGAAGAAGTCCTGGTCGTGCGCGTCAACGAGCTGGTCAAGCCCGAAGTCTGGCAGGACACCTATACCGGTCTGCGCATGATGGACTGGAGCCTGGAGCACCAGGGTGGTGTCGTGGTCAAGTTCTGGCTCGACATCACCAAGGCTGAGCAGAAGAAGCGCTTCGAAGACCGCGCCCGTGACAAGCCGTGGAAGCTCTCTCCCTCTGACGGCGAAGCCCGTAAGAAGTGGAAGAAGTACACCCCGGCCGCCAACGAAATGTTCTTCAGGACGGGCACGGAATACGCGCCCTGGTTCATCATTTCAAGTGAGGACAAGCGTTACAGCCGGGTCAATGTCCTGCGCATCATCAACGAACAGTTGGAAGAAGCGCTCGGACCGGAGCCCAAGAAGTAACGCTCCTCAAGGAGCAAACTGTGACACAAGCCACATCAACACTTGTCGCCGGCACCAACTACAAAGTTGACATTAGTGCCGGTGGCTACACCCTGGTCAGTGACCAGGCTGCCAGCGTCGGTGGTACCGCCACCGGTCCCACTCCCAAAGAGCTTTTGCTTGCTGCCATCGGAGCCTGCACTGTGCAGACTCTGATGATGGTGGCGCCGAGCAAGAAGTGGGACATCAAGACGTTGTCGGTCAAGGTCGTGCACTCCGAAGTGCCTGACCCCAACGATGCCAGCAAAAAGATTGCCCTGATCGAAGAGATCATCGAGGTCTCGGGCAATCTGAGCCAGAGCGAACTGGACGCCATCGAGCGTACAGCCGGTCGCTGCCCTGTGCTCAAGCTGGTGGAAGGACCCAAGCTCGTCAGCAAAAAGGCCGTCAAGGTCTGAGCGAGCGCCTTCCCTAACAGCAGTCGTGGGCGTGCGCAAATTTCGGGCGCACGCCCATTCCTCCAACCGGTAGCACCAGGGATGGTACTACCCCTCAACAGCAACAATGAAATTATTTAGAGAGAAGCGGCGTCTTTAATTGCAGCGGTCCCCCACAGGATATCGTGGACCCAAGGCAATCTTCAGGACGCCGACTTTGTCTCGGAAGGTTCGCCATGAGCGATAACAATAAAGGCGGCGATCCGGAAGGATCATATGTCAAACGCCTGATCTTTCTGTTCGGTTTTGTTTACTTTGCGCAAGGAATGGCGCAGGCAAGCGGACTGATCAGTCAGCCCCTCAGTTTCTACTTCAAAGAAGTGATGCACTTCGATGAGGCTCAGTCTACCGCCTATCTGGCGATTTTGACCGTACCCTGGCTGATCAAGCCGCTCTACGGTCTGATCAGTGACTTCATTCCGCTTCTGGGCTATCGTCGCAAGACATGGCTTCTGTTGCTCAACATGTTGAGCGCCGGCGCCTTCTTCTGGCTCTCCGGGCTCAATGACGCTTCACTGATTCTTTCCGCTTTGATGGTCACTGCCGTCGGCACGGCTGCCTCGGATGTGATCATCGATGCGGTGATGGTCGAAAACGGCCAGAAATACAACATGGTCGGCAAGTTCCAGAGTGTACAGTGGTTCTGGTTTTATGCTGCCCAGATTGCTACGAGTGTGGCCGGCGGTTGGCTTGCCTCGACCAGCGATCCGGCCAGCGGACTGCACACCGCTGCTTTGATCACCATGGTGGCGCCCGCTTGCGTGGCGCTCCTGGCTTGGTCATTTTTGAAGGAAGACAAAGCGCAGATCAATACCGCTCAGCTCAAGTCGACTGTGACTGGTCTCAAAGAGGCCTTTAGCTCGCCGACTCTGTGGGCTGTGATTGTCTTCCTGGCTTTCTACAACTTCTCGCCGAGCTTTGGCACTCCCATGTATTA